>JBFXJV010000113.1:0-9183 GCA_050174515.1 Methylocystis sp. | reverse complement strand
AGCCGCCGCTGCTGACAAGGCGGAGCCGTCGGACGTCGGCCCGCCGAGCGTCGTCGCCGAACAACCGATGATCAATCCACGTCAATATGCTCAACAGCTCAAGGCCAAGGCGGTCGCTGAAGCCGCCGCCGCGGCCAAGTCGGTCAAGGAGCTGACCATCGAAGTCGGAACCAAGCAGAAAGAGGCGGCGCGGGCTGCGGCGGAACTCAACGCCGCCGAAGCGTCTCTGATATGGGCGCGCAACAAGGCGGACGCAGCCGCCAATTCCTATGACGCCGCGACGGCGTCAGCCGCGAGCCAGCACGAGGCGGCCGAGACGGCGGAGCGCGACGCATCGGCTGGCGACGCGCCGGCCAAGGCCAAAGCCGACCGCCTGACAAGAGCCTATGGAAGGGCTCTCCTCATTCAGGACGCGGCGCTGCTCGCGAAGACCAACGCCGATTCCGTTCTCGCCGAAGCCACAGCGAAACTCGAACAGGCGAGAACAGCCTCGAGCGCCAGGGAATCGG
Organism: Methylocystis sp.; assembly: GCA_050174515.1. Classification (GTDB taxonomy): domain Bacteria; phylum Pseudomonadota; class Alphaproteobacteria; order Rhizobiales; family Beijerinckiaceae; genus Methylocystis. The sequence continues at coordinate 8,674 of JBFXJV010000113.1, read as the reverse complement.
AGTTCGCGGAAGCCGATCGACGCCTCATTGAGGCGAGAACCGCGGCGGCGGCGGCGCTCTCCGCTCGAAAAGAAGCCGAGCGGCGCGCGGCGCCCATTTCGATGCTGATCAGCAAGAAGCAAGGGCGTATCTTTGTGCGCCAGGGACTCGCGCCGTTGTTCGACGCGCCGATCGAAATCCGGGACCCGAATACGCCGCTCGGATCGCATCTTTATATTGCGACGGCGGCCGGCGACGATGGGAAATCGCTCAAATGGCAGGTCGTCTCGATGCCGGTCCGCCTGGGCGACGAGCGGGGAATGGGCAGAAAGACCGCCTCCAACGGGGACGGCATGTCGTGGAGTTTGCGAACGACCATGAGCCCGACCGAGGCTCTGGAGCGCGTCGACATCCCGAAGGACGTGCGCGACCGAATCGCCGAGCGGCTTTGGACCGGCGCTTCGCTGATCATCTCGGACCAGCCGGTCAGCAGCGAGACCGGCGCCGTCGGCACCGATCTGACGATCAAACTGCGGTAGCTCGCGCGAGTTTTGGGCGGAACCGGCCGAACGCGGCGCGATTTAGGGCCGATTGATCGTCATGTCGGCGCCCGGCGGCGCTTGATCGATGACCAGCAATTTGACGGGGCCGGTCCCGGCGGCGGCGCCGAAATGCCAGCCGTCGACGCTTTCGACGATGAAGTCGCCGGCGCGGTAGACCCGCGACGAGGATTTGGTCTGCTGGACCGTCAGTTCGCCTTCAAGAACATAGGCGTAGCGCTGGAAGGGATGCTTGTGCTCGGGCAGTTTCGCGCCGGGGGCCAGCGAATAGATCGAAGCGACGACCTGCGCCGGCCCCTGCGGGAGCGTAATCGGTTGCCCTGAGGCGGTTTTCGTCGTCCGGGCGATTTCCGTCACGACTTCAGCGGGCGCGCGCTCCTCCGCGAGGGATGCGCCGACCGAAACCGACGCCAGGCCAAGCATCGCGACCAAAGCCGATCGAATCATTCGCCGCTCCATTTCCAACGCAGATCGCGCATCCCCTGCAAAAGCGCCGTTCGCGCCCGTCACACGGCAAGGCCGAAAATCTTGCCGACGCCCGCCGTCAGCGCCAGCGCCAATGCGCCCCAGAAGGTTACGCGGACCATCGCCCGAAAGACCGGGGCGCCGCCGGCCCTGGCGCCGATGGCGCCGAGCAGCGCGAGAAACGCCAGGGAGGCCGTGGACACGACCGGGACGATCGCCTCTCGCGGCGCGATCCAGGCCGCAAAGAGCGGCAGGGCGGCGCCCGAAGCGAAAGTGACGGCCGAGGTGAACGCCGCCTGCACCGGCCTTGCGGAGACGATTTCGGAAATGCCCAGTTCATCCCGCGCATGGGCGGTCAGGGCGTCCTTCTGCATCAGCTGCCAGGCGACTTGCCGGGCGAGGTCCAGGTCGACGCCGCGCCCTACGTAAATCTGGGCCAGCTCCTCCCTTTCGAGTTCGGCGTGTTCGCTCAGCTCCCTGCGCTCGCGCGCCAGATCAGCCTTTTCAGCGTCTGACTGGGAGCTTACCGAGACATATTCGCCCGCGGCCATCGACATGGCGCCCGCCGCCAGACCGGCGACGCCGGCGATCAGCACGTCTTCGCGCATCGACGCGGCGGCGGCGACGCCGACGATGAGGCTCGCGGTCGAGACGATGCCGTCATTGGCGCCGAGCACCGCCGCCCTCAGCCAGCCGATGCGCTGGACGAGATGTCTTTCGGAGTGCAGACGAAGGCGGGTCATGTCGTCTCAAGAAGCTGGTTGGATCAAGCCGCCTTTGGGCGGAATCGCCCAAATGCAGAAGACGTGATCTATTTCAAAATTTTAAAGCGCTCTTTACACGAAAAGCGGGGTTCCGACGGCGTCAATCTATAAGACTGGCCGGCGCGCCTGAAGGCGTCGCTGCGGCCCATCCACATCAAGATGCCTGAGCAGGTCGATCAGATCGCTCGTATGTTCGTTCCTGCTAATCGGTGGGAATTCGACGTGGTAGGGATGGTGAAGAGCATCTATTTTTTACGCCATAGTTCGATGATCACGCACATGAACGACCATGGACGTTTACATCGGCTTTGATTCCGCGTGGACGGATAACCTCGAAGCGCCCGGAGCCATCTGCTCCGTTGGCATCGAGAACGAGCGTCCCGTATGGTTCCATACTCCGGAGCTCATGTGCTTCGACCAGGCGCTCACCTTCTTCCAACAAGTTCGCTCTGAAACCGGCGTCACCCTGATCGCGCTTGATCAGCCGACTGTGGTTCCCAATTCGACAGGCATGCGGCCAGTAGAGCGCGTAGCCGCCTCCCTCATTGGCTGGCTTGGCGGAGGCGTACAGCCATCCAATCGAAGACGGTTAGGTGTGTTCTGTGACGCTTCGCCAATCTGGGGTTTTCTGAGCGAGCTGAAGGCCGAGGAGCAACCGGAGCAGGCTCGGTCAGCAGACAGGGGCCTCCATTTGATTGAGGTGTTTCCAACGCTTGCGTTGGCTTCGTTGGATGACGGATTCTTTGGCAGGCGGCGTGCGCCCAAATACAACCCGATACGTGGAACTTTTCGATCATGCGACTGGAAGCGTGTCACAAACAGCGCCCAGAAGCAGGCTCGCCAATTTGGTTGCGAAGAATTGGCGGAGTGGCACCGCGCCGCCGAAGAAATTCCCCAGCCACGAAAGTCGGACCAGGATAAGCTCGACTCCGCGCTATGCGTGTTAACCGCAATGCATTGGCGGCTGCGTCCTCGTGAATCGTCCATGATTCTCGGCGACTTGTCCTCTGGATACATGGTTCTGCCGGCAAGCCCGCAGGTGCGCGACTATCTAACCTGCTCAGCCCGAAAATATTCGGTGGCGATCGACGGCAAAGTCCCCCTTTAGCGAGGGCCGGCCGCGCAACGGGACCGGCTCAGGCAAATTTCTATTTGGTCTGGGGCAGCAAGCGATCGTCATGGGGGTTGTCGATAATCATCTTCCACGATCCGTCCGCTTGGCGGCGCAGCACCGCGACGGACAGCCCCGTTTGCACGATTTCCTGTCCGTCCGGCGCCTCTTAACGGCCGTCGCCCGTCCACTCACCGCCGCGCGGGGCTCAGTATGCCTCTCGCATTCAACTCCGCTATATTCCCCATTCCGCGAGGGCCGCCTCAGCGCCCGCTGCGTTGTCCCTGATACGGTAGACGGTTTGCCGTGAAAGTCCCGTCGCGGCCGCGACAGAACCGACGCTCGTTCCCTGATTGAGCATGTCGCGGACCGCTTCAAACTGCGGGCGCGAGAAGCTGGGCTTTCGACCTCGGTATTTATTGTCTCGGGAATTCGACTTCGCGCGTTCGATCCCGGCGCGCTGCGCTTCCTTCGTCGCCTCTGCTTGGGCTTGAGCCGTCGCCGCTATGAACGCGATTAGCGCATCCCGCACGGCTTGTTGCATGGGATCCGTCGTCGCGCCGTCAAAGGTGAGCCCATTGATGACGGTTCGAACGATGACGCCTCGGCGCATGAACTCCCGAATGGCGTCCGTCACGTCGGCGTAGTTGCGCCCGAGGCGGTCCACCCAGCGCACGACAAGCGTATCTCCGGATCGGAGCATATCGAACAAGCGGCGGCCCTGGGGACGCTCGGCGAGAGGAACGCGAAGGCCCGACATGCCTTCGTCAGCAACCACATGGTCGATAGCGAACCCGGCCTCTCGGGCTTGGGCTTCTTGATGGGCGATGGTCTGGTCCACGGTCGAGACGCTCGCATAGAGGATCGTTTTCATGAGGCGACCTGTGTCCGTTAGGATTATGTCCGCACAGTATTATGTTCGTTAGACTATGTAAATCCTAACGGACGCCTATTCACAACGCTTCTCGTCTGTCCTCTGACCTATACCCTTACGGACATACGCCTTTCATTAAGGCGGAGCTTTGCGCAAGAGTTTCTTGGCTTCCGCTCCGCCCGCCTGATAAAATCAGCGCCTCGGCTGAGCCCTGTCTCGCGTCACCCGTAACGAGTAATTTGGAGTTTCTGAGTCATGTCTGACGACAGCAGTCACGACGACATTCTCAATTTGACCGATCCGGCGGAATACGCGGACGCTGTTTCTCAGCGCACGATGGCTTTCTGCCATCTGGCGAAACTAGCCGATACGGTTGAAGATGAGACCGTGAAGGAACTCTGCGTGACGATGCTGCGGAAGCTTAATTCGAGTATGCGAGCCCCGGCTGCGGCCGAACTGCGCTCGATTGAGGGTGCGTTCCGAAATTAAGGGGCGCGGTCAGCGCGCCGTTCGCTTAGACGATCTTCTCACAGCGTCTCTCGGCCCTCTCCCGTAACATGGCCCCCAGTTCCCGCGCGATCGCCGGTGCGACAACTTCATAGGCCACAAGGACACAGAGGCCGTTGTGGCGATGATTGCTTATATGCGCGCGGCGGAGCAGAGCGGCGTGGCTCGTACTACGGACGCCCGGCCATTCGCATGGTCCCGCGCTAGGCGCACCCATTGAATGGCTGACCGCACTCTAGCCTCAAGCTTAGATTAGGCGCTTAGCGCGCCGCCGCAGGATGATGGCTGGCACAACTGAAAGGACCCAGGCGATGCGACTGCTGGCGGCGAGCGCGGCTATTCTGATTCTCTCATCTCGACTCGCCGTTGCCGAAGACGCCCCGACAACTTTCCAATGTGAGGGAAGTCTTCAGCAAGGGAGTCAGAAGACTCAAACGCCCATCGAGCCGTTCTTGGTCGAGATCAAAGGCAAGGCCTTGACACTAACTGGAGTCAGCAATCTCGGGACGGCCTTTTCGCTAATTCAGAAGGATCAAAGGTTCTATGTCTTCAAGAATGCCCGGAAGGACCGGGGCGGGAATATCGACCGCCAAACCGGAGTGATAAGCCTTTACGTCTTGGACAAGAGCGCCCACAAAATCACTGTGTCCATCAACGGCCGTTGTCACTAAGAACCAACGCAGCGGCCGTTGAGAAGGAAGATCGGCCCGGCCCCCTTGGGCTAGTTCTCGGGGGACACCTATGGGGGCCATGTGGGGGACACCTCACCAAACTGCCTTCACAAGCAATTGAAAATACAGCAGTCTACAACATAAATAGAATGTGGCGGAGGGGGCGGGATTCGAACCCGCGATACGGTTTCCCGCATACACACTTTCCAGGCGTGCGCCTTCAACCACTCGGCCACCCCTCCGCGAAGCGCGCAATATATTCACGCGCGCCCTAAACGCAACGCCGTGCGTGGCAAGCGGTCAGGCGGCGCTTGGCCCGCTCGCGGACCGGACGGCGCATGGACAGGCGCTGTGGGGGCGCCTATTGTGCCCCGCGCCGATTCACGCTCACTCTCGATCCGAACGAAGCGACCATGCTGCGACTCCTCACAAGACTGATCGGCCTGCTCCTGCTTGCCGGCGGCTTTATCGCCCTCATCGTCGACGGCACCCGTTCGATCGCCGCCGGGCGCCTGATGGTGACAAGCCTCAACCAAGGAACCTCCGCAGTCTTTCCCGGCCTCTATCAGTCGATGCAGTCGAGCGTCGAGAATGTCTCGGGCTTTCTATGGGACCCGGTTCTGACCACGCTGATGACGGCGCCGGTCAGCGTCGCCTTCGGCGGCGTCGGCGCGCTTCTCATCCTGCTCAGCCATCGTCGGCAGGCGCCGCTCTATTACGCCCGGCGCTAGTTTCTACGGAGCCGGCGCACTATATCGGCGCCATGGCGATCTTCGACGAACTCAGCCTCTCCAAAATCCTTCGGCCGATTCCCGACCGTGACATGCCCGTGCCGCATGGGACGCGCCATTTCGTCAACGGCCGTCCGCTCGACCCGCCGTTTCCGCTCGGGTCCGAGCAAGTCCTGTTCGGCATGGGCTGTTTCTGGGGCGCGGAGCGCAAATTCTGGCAGGCCAGCGACGGCGTCTATATCACGGCGGTCGGCTATGCCGGCGGCGCGACCAAAAATCCGACCTATGAGGACGTCTGCAGCGGCCGCACCGGCCATGCCGAGGTGGTTCTCGTCGTCTATCAGCCGCCAGCCGTCTCTTTCGAACAGCTCTTGCGCCTTTTTTGGGAGGGCCATGATCCGACCCAGGGCATGCGACAGGGCAATGACGTCGGCACGCAATATCGCTCGGCGATTTATGTTTCGACGCCGGAGCAGCGCGCCGCCGCAGATCAGTCCCGCGCCATGTATCAACGCGTATTGACGAAGGCCGGGCTCGGCGCGATCACGACGGAAATCGCCGAGCGTCCGCCGTTCTATTACGCCGAGGATTATCACCAGCAATATCTCGCCAAGAATCCTGGCGGCTATTGCGGTCTCGGCGGCGTCGGCGTCGCCTGCCCGCTCGGCGACGGTTCCATCTGAAGCCTATTTCGCGCGCAAAACCTCGCGGCAGGCCGAGGGCAGTCCGGACATCGTCATCGGCGGCCAGCTTTTCCCTGATTTTCCCTTTGGATGAATGATCTCGTCCCTGAACCACCAGGCGAGCGAGGCGTCGCAGCCGTCGCCGGCGGGCGTCGGGTCCTGATCGCGGCAGTTCGAGCCGTTCGGGCAGTAAAGTCGGATATGGAAGTGGTAATTGTGCCCCCACATCGGGCGCACCTTGCGCATCCAGCTTTCGCCCCGCGCAACGCGGCAGAGCGCGCGTTTGATCGCGGCGTTGACGAAAATGCGCTGCACGGCCGGATCCATCGCCGCGCCGCGGATCACGGCGACATGGCCGTCGCTCCAGACATCTGGGCGGACGTCGAGACGATCGTCGCGCACGACGTCCGTCGACATCATCTCCTCGCGCTCTTCGAGGGTGAGCTCGCGGTTCGGCATCGGCGCAAGCCAAATATCGGCGTCGAGGCCGATCTGATGCGACGCATGGCCTGAGATCATCGGCCCGCCGCGCGGCTGCGACAGATCGCCGACGAGCAGGCCCGGCCAGCCCGATTCATTCGCCGCTTTCGCCGAGAAATGCTTCAAAAAGGCGATGAGATTGGGATGCCCCCAATTGCGGTTGCGCGACAGTCGCATGACTTGCCAGTGAGGGCCGTTGATCGGCAGCGGCTCGCCGCCGGCGAGACAGCCGCGCGAATAGAAGCCGATCGGGTCAGGACGAAGCGGCGCTGCCTCCTCGGCGCGTCCAAAGAGTTCGCGCGCCGGCGTCCTGGGACTCGACGGATCGGCGAGCGGCGGCAAGGGTTTCGGATCGAGCGTGCCCTTGTCCTGCGCGAAAGCGCCGCCGGCGTCGGCAAACGCCGCCAAGATCAGTAGCGCCGCGCAAAATGCGCGCAATGTCCAACCTGTCATGGGCGTCTCGCCCCCGATCTCGATAGGCGCGTCGGCGTCGAAAGCTTTGCGCTCTTATCCTTGCCGCGAAACCTTACCGCTTCATTTAGTTTGATGCAGCGCCGCGCCAGAGCAAGAATGCCGGCCCAGTCGCTTTTGCGTTGCGTCAGGAGTCCGTCATGCGTTTTCCCCTCATCGCCCCCGCATTTGCGTTTCTTTTCGCCTCCGCGGGGGCGGCGAACGCCACCGCCCATATTCATATCAACCTTTCAACGCAGACCATGCATGTCCAGTCTTCGTCAGGCAGCTATTCCTGGCCGGTGTCGACCGCCCGGGCCGGCTATTCCACGCCACGCGGCTCCTTCGCCCCGACCGGCATGCAGCCCATGCATTACTCGCGCAAATACCATATGTCGCCGATGCCGCACTCGATCTTCTTCCGCGGCGGCTACGCCATCCATGGGTCGTATGAGACCGGCATGCTCGGCCGCCCCGCGTCGCACGGCTGCGTGCGCCTCTCGCCCGGCCATGCCGCGATGCTCTATAGGATGGTGCAGCGTGAAGGCGGCAGGATTTCGATCAGCGGCTCGCCGCCGCGCGGCCATTATTACGCCAGCGGGCGCCGAAGCGCCGCGTCCAGGCATGCGGCCTCGCGGCGCCGTCAAACTTATGGCGCGCGCGCGGCGCGGGGCAATCCGTTCACGCCGCTGTTCGACGCCAGCGCCTATTGAGCGCGCTCTATAGAATCGATCACGCTATCTGCGTTCAGGCGAACCCGCCTGAACGCAGCGTGATCTGGAGCGCGCCTCGCCAAAACGCGAACGCCGACTTGTCGCCCAGGCGCGCTATAAGCCTAGAGAATAAATCAGCTATTCTGCATATCGGCGATTCTGCGTGGATGTAGCGTGATAAAGCGCGCGCGGGAGGCGCGCGTTTTTGACGAGACGGCGCGTCAAACAAGCCCGTCGCTCCTTGTTTTCGCCTTTCGAAACAGCGAAAGATTTTTGGCGCGCGCCCTTGGCGCGCCAAAAAAATATCAAAGGCGACAGGACAACGCGCTTGACGAAGGCATTCGATCGACGCCGCTTTCTTTTGGCCGCGGGCGGCTTGGCTTTGGCGAATTCGGCCTCGGCGGAGCTTCCCGAAGCGGTCGAAGAGCTGCAAGTGCGCGTGGAGAATAATTCGGCGCCGGAGCTTTGCGCCGAAAAGGACAATATCGAACTCGACTTCGTCTCGCCTCGCCTGCGCAGCCTGCAAATCCAGGCGGTCCATCCCTCCTACATCAACACCATCGCCTCCGACCGCTGGGCGCCGGACTGGTCGAGCTGCGAACTCGTCGTCGATCCCAAGGCGTTCTCACGGGCGCGCCGCAAGACCTTCTGGGAGTCGCCGGATTTCTGGCTTACCGGCTACACAT
>JBFXJV010000112.1:0-9185 GCA_050174515.1 Methylocystis sp. | reverse complement strand
CGGGCTGCTGTTGAGCGCCTCGCTCATTGTGGCGCTGGCGGCGAGCTGGGGTTACATCGACCCCATGCTGCTGAAACTATTGAAGGGTCGGTAAGTGCAACTCCTCTCGACGATAACTTGTCCCTCTTGCGGCCATCAATCGACTGAAACCATGCCAACGGATGCCTGCCAGGTCTTCTATGAGTGCAAAGGCTGCGGGGCGTTGCTCAAACCCAAGGCGGGTGACTGCTGTGTCTTCTGCTCTTACGGCGACATGCCCTGCCCGCCGATCCAGGAGGCGACAGAGCATGGCCGAGACGCCGGATGCTGCTCGTGCAGATGAAACTCTTGGTCCGCAGCTCGCGGTCGGGCCGATTGGCCGTGCCGATCCTGAAACAGGTTCGTTTCAGCACGACGCCCGCTTATGAAGCGCTTAAGAGATTGAGGAAGCCAGCTGACGCCGAAGGCGTTCAGATGAGCCGTCTCGCAGATCGCTATTAAAATCCTCGCCTCGCGCGACAATCATTTCGACATCAATGCCCGCGGCCTCAGCGCGCCCAGCAAGCTTGCGCGCGGCGTTTCGTCCGGCGCGATCATTGTCGGCGGCTATGACCATGCGACGTAACCCGGCCGGAATTTTCCACGCCGCCAGATGCGCCGCCGAGAGCGCCGCGACCATCGGCGCGTCAGGCAAAACGCTTTTCAGCGAGAGAACGGTTTCGATTCCTTCGCCGATGATCGCGAAATCATCGACGACGCCGAAGCACACGCCATTTCGTAAAATGGCGCCGAGCGATCGGCGGGGAGAGAAAACGTCTGCTTTGGCGTTGCACGCTGGATTGAGAAACGTTCGATGAATCCCTGTGATCTCGCCGTCGTGATTGGTGACGGCGGCGAGAAGCGCCGGCAATTTTCGCGACGACGAATTGCGATCCTCGCGATAGACCAGCGCCGGATGATAGCGCAGCGGCGCATCGATCAGATCGGCGGTGATTTTTCGCGCGCGCAGATAGGCCTCGGCTTTCGTTCCCGCGATCGGCGCTGACGCCGCCCAGATTTTGCGCGCGAGCGCGATCGTGTCGCATTCCCTCGAATTCTCATTACAACGCTCTGTCAGCGTCGCGCGCGGCGCCCGCAAAAAGCGCCGCGCCTCATCGAGCGCGCCACCGATCGAGTCATAACCCTCGCGCGCCGCGATTAGGTCTAGTAGATCACCGTGCTCTCCGCTTGCGGCGTCCGTCCATTTCCCGCGCGCGCCTTTGCCAGTGAGCGGACCCTTGAGGCGAACGAACAGGCTGCGGCCGGCATGATTGTTCACGTCGCCGACGATCCAGTAGTTTCCAGTTCGTCGGCCATTGGAGAGATAATGCTTGCACACAGCCTCGACATTTTCGGCAAGGCCGCGCGACAACTCTCGTGCTGGGCTTTCCATCACCGCCTCCTGTCTCAAATGGCGGCGCGCGTCGCCGGCGCGACGCGCAGCAAGGGGTGACGATCGAGCAGTTTCTTTATGATCGAGTCGGCCTCGTCGCCGAGCGGCACAAAGAGTCGCAGCTTCCAGGCGATGATTTCCGACATGAGGCCAAACGCCTTCAGCCGATCGACGCTTGTGTCTGCAAAGCCGACGAGTTCCAGTCGCTGTCGGTTCATGACGAGAGAGCGTTTAAGAACCAGGCCGTCAGCCAAGATAAGACTCGCGCCGTCTTGCATGACGGCTGCGATGGTCGTCGCTGGCGAGAGGGAAGGGGCGTCGGCGCCAGAGGACTCAAGCAGCACCGCGGCGCTTGCCGGCGAGACGAGCCGGCCAATGATGCGCTCGCCGTCGTCGGTTTGCAGCCGATAGACTCGCGCAGTTTCATCGGGGAGCCGATTCCAGACCGGCAGCAGCAAGCCGGTCACCATATGAAACGTGCTCTCGGTGAATTCGGGAATATCGGCGACCTCCGCCTCCCACGTCGCCTGAAATTCGCTCGCACTGACTTCACGCCAATGCGATCGCTCGAGGGTTTCGACCGAGATCACATCGCGATGCGCTGGCCGCAGCAGCCGCGCGCGGGGCTGAACCGAGCCGTCGTCCAACATGAGAGCCGTCGCCGGTAGTTTGACCGCTGCTCGGCCGGATTGCTCGTTGATCATGAGCCGAGCCAACTGAGATGCGGTCGCCAGTTCGAGCGCGTCGGCAAGCGTTGTGACCCGCGTCCTGTCCTTGCGCGCAAACGTCAGCAACTGCGTTTGCGCGCCGCTCTTGCCGTGAGAAGCGATGGTTTGACGCGCGGTTACGACGAGGCTTTGTGCTGTGACCGTCTCGACGCCGACATCGAAGATTCCGGCCTGGACCGCCGCCTCGATCTGCGCCTCCATCAATCGCTCGAAAACCTCGAATAATCGGTTCTGCAGCGCGATCGGCAAAGCAAGGATGCGATTGAGGAAGGTCGAGATCGGCGGCAACTCCTCTTTGAAGCTGCCGTCCTGGTCAGTGAGATCGAGCCCGGTCGCTTCCTCGAAGCGCGTTAAGGAGCAGCCGTCGACCTTGCCCGAAAACACCAGCTGATAGAGCTGGCGCAATGCGCTGCGCCCGTAAGGGGATTCGAGATTGTCCTCCGGCCGGAACAGACCCTGACCGCCGGTCTGACGCTGTCCGCGTGTGATCGCGCCGAGCGTGTCGAGGCGCCGCGCGATCGTCGAAAGAAACCGCTTCTCGCCCTTCACATCAGTCGCGACCGGCCGGAACAAGGGCGGCTGCGCCTGGTTGGTGCGATTGGTGCGCCCAAGGCCCTGTATGGCATTATCCGCCTTCCAGCCAGGCTCAAGGAGGTAATGGACGCGAAGCCTCTGGTTTTTGGCGCTGCGCTCGGCGTGATAGGAGCGGCCCGTGCCCCCGGCGTCGGAAAAGACGAGAATGCGCTTCTCGTCGTCCATGAAGGACTGCGTCTCGCCAAGATTGGCGGAAGCCGGCCGGTTTTCGACGCAAAGGCGATCCGAACCGTCGGCGTTGGTCTTGCGGACGATCCGACGCGAACGGCCGGTGACCTCGGCGACCATGTCGGTCCCGAAGCGCTGCACGATCTGATCGAGCGCGCCCTGAATGGCGGGGAGGGCGGCGAGGTGCTCGATCAGCCGATCCCGGCGCTCCATGGCTTCACGCGATTGGACGGGATTGCCGTTGTCGTCGACCACGGGACGCGAGTGCAGATCGCCATTCTCGTCGGAATAGACTTCATAGAGCTGCGTCGGGAATGAATGGGCGAGATAGTCGAGGACATATTCGCGCGGGGTGATGTCAAGCGAGAGGTCCGCCCATTCTGAGGTCGGGATTTCTGAAAGACGGCGCTCCATCAAGGCTTCGCTCGTCGAGACAATCTGAATGACAGCGGCATGACCCGATTCCAGATCGCGTTCGATCGAACCGATGAGGCTCGGGACTTTCATCGCCGTGATCAGGTGATTAAAGAAGCGCTGCTTGTTGGACTCGAACGCCGAGCGCGCGGCGGATTTGGCATTGCGGTTATAGGCCGTGCCGCCTTCGCCGGTGATATTCGCCGCCTCCAGCGCCGCAGTCAGATTGTTGTGAATGATCTCGAAGGCGCCGGCATAGGCGTCATAGATGCGAATTTGTTCCGGCGAGAGCTGGTGCTCCAGCATCTCGACCTCGATCCCGGCATAGGAGAGGGCACGCGAGGCATAGAGGCCGAGGGCCTTGAGATCGCGCGCCAGCACCTCCATGGCGGCGATGCCGCCGGCCTCCATCGCCGCGACAAAATCCTGGCGCGTCGCGAAGGGCATGTCGGTCGAACCCCAGAGCCCAAGACGCGTCGCGTAGGCGAGATTGGCGACGGTCGTCGCGCCCGTCGCCGAGACATAGAGAACGCGGGCGTCTGGCAGGGCGTTCTGCAACCTCAGGCCGGCGCGGCCTTGCTGGGAGGCAGTCTTCTCGCCCCGTTCGCCCTTGTCGCCGACGGCGTTGGCAAGCGCATGCGCTTCGTCAAAGACGATGACGCCATCAAATTCCGATCCCAGCCAGTCGATAATTTGCGTCAGGCGCGAGACTTTGAGCGCGCCGTCGCGGCCCTGACGCTCATCTGAACGCAGCGTCGCGTAGGTCGTAAAGAGAACGCCTTCGGCAAGACGGATGGGCGTTCCCTGCTTGAAACACGAAAGCGGAACGATCTGGAGCTTTTCCTGCCCCAACGCCGACCAGTCGCGCTGCGCGTCCTCGATGAGCTTGTCGGATTTCGAGATCCAGAGCGCCTTGCGGCGACCTTTGAGCCAATTGTCGTGAACGACCCCAGCGACCTGACGACCTTTCCCGGCGCCGGTGCCGTCGCCGAGATAATAGCCGCGGCGAAAACGGACCGCCTTGTCGGCGTCGTCGGGAGCCGCTGCGACCGTATCGAAACTCTCATTGACGAAGAAAGCGCCGGCGAGATGATCGCTGTGGGCTTCGCCGGCATAGATAACGCTCTCGAGCTGCGCGTCGGAGAGCAGCCCCGACTCGATGACGCTTTTGGCGAGATGCGGCCGATAGAAGGGTTTCGGCGGGGCAACCGACGCCATGGCGGCGGATTGCACGAGCGTCGTCGGATGCGGGCGAGCGCCGTTGATCGCAATCGATTGGACCGAATAACGCTCATAGAGCCCAGCGCTGAGCGCGCCGCCATCAGGCGCCTTCCAGTCGCGAGCTTCATAAGCGACTTCGACGATCGCCGCCGCCGGAATGTTGCCCGCGGGAGCTGACGTTGGCGCCGCTGCGCGCGCCACGCCCGACTCTGACGCCTTGATTTGCAAAGGCGCCGGACGTTTGACTGCCGAGAAGGAGAGGGGGCTTGTCGATGACGCAGTGAACGCCGTCGACTGCGCCGACGAAACAGTGAGCGCCGCGCGCGGCGGAACCTCTCGCAGAACAAGCGCGAGCAGCTCTTCGAGCGATCCAAAAGGTCCGAAACCCGCGGGGAAGACTTTCGGATTCTTTGCTGGCGTCCGGTCGAAAATCGTCAGCCGGCTTTCGACGGTCGTTCCATGGCGCGCAAAGAACCCGCGCGCGAGCGAGGCGGTGAAGATAAGCCTGCCATACTCCTGCAAACGCTCGAAGCTGCCGCGCCAAGCGTTCGACGTCGGCGCAAAACTTTCGCCGGTGATGGCGACGAGCCGGCCGCCAGCGCGAAGACGCAAAAGCGCGGAACGGATATGTTCGAGGGTCGCCGCCGCGTGTCGCCCTTCGATCAAGGGCGAAGCCGAGAAAGGAGGGTTCATCAGCACGACGCTCGGCGCGAGATTCCCGTCGAGCCGATCGTTGATCTGCGCGCCGTCGAAGCGAGAGAGCGCCGCCGCCGGGAACAGTCGCGCGAGAAGCCGCCCGCGCGTCTGCGCCCATTCATTGAGGATCAGCGACGCGCCTGAAAGCTCGGCGAAGATCGCCAGCAGACCTGTGCCGGCCGAGGGCTCGAGCATGACGTCGCTCGGAGTGATTGCCGCCGCGAGACTCGCGACATAGACGAATTCCACCGGCGTCGAGAATTGCTGCAGCGCATGGCTTTCTTCCGAGCGGCGCGTTTCACTCGGCAGCAGCGCGCCAATTTTCTTGAGCATGACGAGAACGCGCGCCGGATCATTCGCCGCCCGCGCAAACATCGCCGGCCCATAGCGGCGCAAAAACAGAATCTGCGCCGCCTCTATCGCCTCATAGGCGTCCTTCCAGCTCCAGGCCCCCTGCGCGTCGCTCGCGCCGAAGGCGCTTTCCAACACGGCGCGCAGGGCAGGGGCGTCGATGATGCGCCCCTCAGCGAGATGAGCAACGAGCGTCTGCGCCGCCATGATGAGCGCATGCGGCTTGTCGGTCGATATGAAGGATAGTTCGGACTGTTCGCGTGGCGCTTCAGCGACGGCGAGGATCGGGCTCATCGATTGTCTCCGGGTTTAACCAGCCCGGGACGCTCTCTCTTTCCTGCTCCCGGGCTCGCCCTCCCGGCAAAGCCCTCTTCCTCTTCTCCCCCTCAGCCTCTCCCGCGCGCCAGCCGTTTGACGGCGAGCGGCCCGAACATCGCGCTGATCCGCGACAGATCTCCGCTCATTACCACTCGAACGTAGCCTGCAAGCGCCGGCGGCTCATCGAGCAGCGACAGCGGCGCGAAATGATTTCTGCCGCCCTCATAATCGCGCCGGCCGTTGCAGCTGCGGATCAGCACGCCGCTATCGGCGCCAGTCGCGGGCTGGGAGATCTGGATGTAGACGTTCTCGCCATGCAAAATGATTTCGCCGGCAACGGCGACGCCACCCTCGCAAGTTCGAATGGTGAAGGAATCTGGCGGAAGTCGCAGCTCCTTCGCAAGCGCCCGCAAGGCGGCGCGTCCTTTCGCATGAAACAGTTTCTTCTGCGCTCTGTCATAGGCGCAGCGGCTGTACCAATCGAACATCTTCATCTCCTGAAAACGAGAAGAGCCCGCCGGGTAGGGCGGGCTCTTGGTGAGTGCGGAATGTTTCGAACAGGCGCCGGACTATTCGGCAGCCTCGGGGACTTTTCGTCCCGCCTCGCCCTCGGCAAGAAAGGCGGGAAGGTCGTCGTCACTTCCCGCCGGCGCTTCGTCACCGATTTGTGCGGGCGTCGCGTCAATCGCCGGGGCGTCGAAGTTTTGGGTTCGCAAGATTTCGGGTAGCCAGCCGCTGCCGTCGAGCAGGCGCTCGGCTTCCGCCGCCATGTCGGCTTTCTTCAGGTGGTCGATCATTTGCGCCGTCGCCTCGCCCTCCGCTTCGCGCACAGCGGCGAGAATCTGCGTTTTCGTCACCTTCCCGAAATAGCTCTCGACCGTCGCCCTCCAAAAGTCTCGCATGTCGAGCGCGAGATGTTCGGCGAGGCGATCGGCATGATCGAATGCGGCGCTTCGCCGTTCATAGGGGAGATAAAGCGCGTTGACGCCAAGGCCGACACAGAAAGCGAAAAGCGCCGCGCGATCCTCCGTGCTTTGCGCAATGAGCCAACCCCAAAGATCGGCGGAATTTTGCGGCAGACGCAATTGCCATTGCCCGAAGGTTTCCTGCAAGGAACTCGCCGCGGGGGCGTCGCCGACGCCGGCCGCGTGAGACCCGATCGGCGCGCTGCGCAGAGTGATGTCAAGACAAGAGTGCTGCGCCGATCCATAGAAGATATTGAGCGCCAGCGCGTGGGTCGCCGCCAGAAACGCCCCTTCCGGATCAGCCGACAGTTTTGACCGCAGCGCAATCGTTCGATATTCGGAGAGTTCCGCGCGCAGGCGATCGGACAATTTGAAAGGCGCATCAGTTTCATCGTGCGCGTCGCCTGGCGAAATGCCCTCCGTCGACGCCCTCGTCGAACCCGAATGGACGCCGTCCTCGCCAGACCCGGAGTGCTGAGAACTCTCTTCGTTTCGCTGTTCGACCTGCGCCTCGTCCTCGGGGCGCACATAGCCTCGCTCGATTTTCAGCGCGCCATTGACATCGATGCTGACGAAAACGCCGCCGCGCGCCATATCGGCTGGATCGAAGATCGCCGGGCGCTGCTCGATGGCGTCGATGATCTCTTCGAGTTCGCCCATTCTCCGGTCGATGTCTTCCGGAAGCTCGTCGGCGCTGACGTGCTCTTCCGAGAGCGCGTCATATTCTTCGAGCGCCGCGTCATAGCGCTCCTTCTCTTCGTTTGAAATTTGCGGCGCCGTCGACGGCAAGCGCTTAAGGCCGTTCGTATGGCCATAGGGGAATTCGCATGCGAATTCCGTCCATTTCCAACCCTCGGCGCGAAGCTCATCAGCTGCTTTCGAGAGCTTTTCCCGCGCGAGACGATCGAGCAGCGCGACATCCTGCAACCAACCGCCATGATCGTGCTGGAAAAGATCACGTAACACGACGCCGCCGGCCGTCTCATAGGCCTCGACGCCGACAAACACCGCGCGCTTGTCGCCGGCTTTGACCGCGCCGTCGGTGAGCACACGGCGGATCATGTAGGGCTCCTTGTTGTAGGAGCGTGACAGCGCCTCCCACACTTCTTATGTCGAGCAGGAGATTATGCCGAGCAAGAGTGGGCGGGGCATTGCGCGGCCTGGATGACCTCAAGGATTTACTCGGCATAATTTCGATCCGTTCAGCCTCTAAAAGCCGAAAGGATCAGCATGATCACCAGTCCACTGCCTACTTTGGATGAGCCGCCTGCGCACGGTCACCGCCTTCGAGCCGATGCAATCCTTGCTCGGTATCTCGACGCGCAACTCGGTTCTCCCAGTTTTAGGAACCGCGCCGGCGCCGCACGGCATTTCCTCCATTGGGTGCGGCTACGCCACGTGCCCTTAAGCCGTGTGGATGCCGAAGTCGTACAGCGCTTCACACGCCATCGGTGCCAATGCGTGAGCTTCAGCCCGCGAGCCATTCAACAGCCAGGCTACGTCACCAGTGTCCGCCGGTTCGTCGCGTTTCTTGAAGATCAAGGCGCGATTCCCGTTCCCGATCTTGGCCCAGTGGTCGCTCTACTGCCAGCGTATGGCGATCACCTCGTCGCCCTGAGCTACAGCCGAGGATGCCGAGGCATGTTGATTTCCGGTGCGGAGCATTTTGTTCATTGGCTCCGCTTGTCGCGGGTTGGCGCGCAGGTCGTGAGTGACGCCGACGTCGAACGGTTCGCTCAGCACGACTGCCAGTGCTTTCTTTGTCGCAAACGCGGCAGGCTGACCGCCTCGGGCGTGCTTCGACGGCGGCGAAGCGGAGCTGCATTTCTTCAGTTCCTGCGCGACCGTGGACTGGCGCCGGCGCGCGGTGTCGCTGAAGAAGATCCGCGCCTTCGCGCATTCCGGACCTGGCTTGTTCATCGATGCGGCGTCACCAAACAGACGGTTGTGCGCTATCTGGCCGAAACGGTGCGTTGGCTGCAGTCGCTCGGCGAGGACCCGAGCAAATATGACGCCGTTACGATCCGCAATATCGTGTTGGACCAGCCCGTGACTCGGTCCCGCGGTTCGGTCCAGCGGACTGCGACAGTGCTGCGGGCGTATCTCAGGTTTCTTGCGGCCAACGGCGCGTGCCGTCCCGAACTCGTCCATGCAGTGCCCTACGCGTCACGCCGGCGCGACGCCGTGTTGCCGCGCTTCATCAGCCCGGAAGCTGTCGAGCGTATCGTCACGTCCTGTCACGACGCCACGTCGACGGGTATCCGGGATCGAGCAATCATCCTTCTGCTCGCTCGCCTCGGCCTTCGCGCTGGGGATGTG
>JBFXJV010000111.1:0-9187 GCA_050174515.1 Methylocystis sp. | reverse complement strand
AGGCGATGGCCTCTGCATTTTGCCTCCAGCATCAGCGCAAAGGTCGAATCGCCTGCAAAATTCATGCGTTCCAACGGGTCCATCTGGACCGCTATCTCGAGCATCGATCCCCCTGCCGCGACCGCCGCCGTCCGGCGTCTCATCTGGAGCAGGCCGCCCCTTCGGGCGACACTTAGCAGGAGAATGGCGGCCCTGCGCAACCCTCAGCCGGCGCGCCGGCCCTCGGCCGCGCATCGTCAGGTTCAAATCACATAATCGAACGAATCATAGGCGAGGCCGCGCAGCAGCTGGTCCATGTCGCGGGCGGGCTCGGTGCGGGATTCGGTTCCGACCACCTTCGCCGGCACGCCGGCGACGATCGAATTCGGCGGAACCGGTTTCAGCACCACCGAGCCCGCGGCGATGCGCGAACAGGCGCCGATCTCGATATTGCCGAGGATTTTGGCGCCCGCCCCGATCATCACGCCGCGCCTCACCTTAGGATGGCGATCGCCCGCGGCCTTGCCGGTGCCGCCGAGAGTCACATTGTGCAAAATCGAAACTTCGTCGTCGACGACCGCCGTCTCGCCGACGACGAAGCCGGTGCCGTGATCGAGGAACAGGCCTTTTCCCAGGCGCGCCGCGGGATGAATGTCGGCGGCCAGCGCATCCGAGGCGCGGCTCTGGACATAATAGGCGAAGTCGTGTCTGCGCCCGCGCCACAGCGCATGGGCGAGCCGCGCCGACTGGATCGCATGGAACCCCTTGAAATAAAGCAGCGGTTCGATCAGCCGCCCGCAGGCGGGATCGCGCTCGACGCAGGCGGCGAGATCGGCGCGGAACGCCGCCGCGATCGTCTCATCCTCGCCCACCGCCTGCATGAAGGCGTCGGCGATCATTCTGGCGTCGATCGCCGAGGCGCCGAGTCTCGCCGCGACGCGCTGGACCACCGCCTCTTCGAGCGACGCCCGGTCGAGGATCGCGCCGCGCATCAGCGCCGTCAGCGACGGATCGAGGCGCAGCGACTCCTCGGCTTCGCGGCGCATATGCGCCCACATTGCCTCGCCCTCCGCCGCAAGCGCGCTGAAGTCTTGGCTCGGCGCCTCGGCGTCCATGCCTAGAACTTCACTGGCGGAGGCGATTGCGCCGCGTCGGTCGCCGAGAACTCCGCCATCGGCTTGGTTCCGGAAAAGAACGTCTTCGCCCAGAGCAGCGTCGGGAAGGTGCGCAGCGAGGTGTTGAATTCCCGCACCGCCTCGATGTAGTCGCGCCGCGCGACATTGATGCGGTTCTCGGTGCCTTCGAGCTGCGATTGCAGCGCAAGGAAGCTCTGGTTCGATTTTAAATCCGGATAGGCTTCGCTGACCGCGATCAGCCGGCCGAGCGCGCCGGTGAGCTGATTTTGCGCCTCCTGGAACTGCTTCATTTTTTCAGGGTCGGTCAGCGTCCCGGCGTCGACCTTGACCGACGTCGCCTTGGCGCGCGCCTCGACGACTGAGGTCAATACGTCCTTCTCCTGCTTGGCGTAGCCCTTCACCGTCTCGACGAGATTGGGAATGAGATCGGCGCGGCGCTGATATTGCGACTGCACGTCCGACCATTTCGCCTTGGCGTTTTCTTCGAGCGTCGGAATCGTATTGTAGCCGCAGCCCGAAACGCCCGCACTGAGGAAAATCGCGGCGGCGATCGCGCGCCAGCGGGAAAAGTCGCTCATATAAGACTCCCAGAGAGCGGCGACGCCCGCCGCATGATCGTCGCGATGAAATGTAAGGCGTCGCTCTGGGCAAGGAAAGGGCGCAGCCTGATCGCCAAATTGGGGTAGAATGGGCCTTCGCCACAAGGATGCGGACAAGATGCAAATCGACGAGATCATAGGCAATTTCGAGCTGCTTGATGAATGGGAGGACCGCTACCGCTACCTCATCGAGCTTGGCCGCACGCTGGAACCGCTGCCCAAGGACGCCTATACCGACGAAAACAAGGTGCGCGGCTGCGCCAGCCAGGTGTGGCTCGAATCAACGCCGACGCGCGATCCCGGCGGACGGACGATCCTCAACTTTCGCGGCGACAGCGACGCCCATATCGTGCGCGGCCTCGTCGCGCTGACGCTCGCGCTCTATTCGGGGCGGCCGGCGCAGGAAATCGTCGACACCGACGCGCAGCCGCTGTTCAAGGAACTAGGCCTCGCCGAACATCTGACGCCCCAGCGCGCCAATGGCCTGCGGTCGATGGTCGAGCGGATCAAGAAAGAAGCCCGGGAAGCGATGGCGGCGTAGTCCACCACCCCCGCCCTCCCCGCTTCGCGGGAGAGGGCGCGGGACCGGGCGCTTCAACATTGCCTCGGCGCCATTCAACGCCGCGCGGCGCAGCTGGCTCAATCCGCCTGACCTAGTCGTATTCATCCCGGAAGCGGTTCCGGTCTATCCGGATCGCATCCTGCCAAAGGACGCTCAGGCCGCCGCGACGCTGAAAGGGCGCACGCTGACCCATCCCTGTGACCAGCGCCCGCAATGGCTCGTCAACGCCCATGACAAGCGCGATCGCGTGGTGGCGGCCAATGGGTGGCCGGAGGATATTTCGACCGAAAACGCGCTCGCGAAGCTGCTGGAGCAGAATCTGCGCCGCAGCTCCGGACAATTTTCAGGCGGTGCTCGCCGCCTTTTCGCCGAGCGCCGCCTGCGCCGCCGCGAGCCGCGCGATCGGCACGCGGAACGGCGAGCAGGACACATAGTCGAAGCCGGTCCTGTCGAAGAAGGCGACCGACGTCGGGTCGCCGCCATGTTCGCCGCAGACGCCGAGCGTGATCGTCGGATTCGCCGCACGGGCGCGGCTGCAGCCGAGCGCCACAAGTTCGCCAACGCCTTCCTGATCGATCGTCACGAAGGGGTCGGCCGGCAGCAGCCCCTTTTCGACATAGGCGTTGAGGAAGGAGCCGGAATCGTCGCGCGAAATGCCGAGCGTCGTCTGTGTCAGGTCATTGGTGCCGAAGGAGAAGAAATCAGCCGAAGCGGCGATGTCGCCGGCGCGCAGCGCCGCGCGCGGCAGTTCGATCATCGTGCCGACGTGATAGTTCGGCCTGATGCCCGTCTCATCCTCGACGAGCTTCGCCATTTCGGCGACGCGCGCCTTGACGAGATCGAGCTCGGCGCCGGTGAAAACGAGCGGCGCCATGATTTCGATGTCGACGGGTTCGCCGGTCGAGAGCGAGGCTTCGATCGCCGCCTCGAAAATCGCGCGCGCCTGCATGTCGACGATTTCGGGAAAGATCACCGCGAGCCGCACGCCGCGAAAGCCGAGCATCGGATTGAATTCGGAAAGCTGCGCGGCGCGGCGGCGCAGCTTCACCGGATCGGCGCCCATCGCCTTCGCCACGGCCGCGATCTCCGAATCCGAATGCGGCAGGAACTCGTGCAGCGGCGGATCAAGCAGGCGGATCGTGACCGGCAGGCCCGACATGATTTCGAAGAGCTGCTTGAAATCCTCGCGCTGCATCGGCAACAGCTTCGCCAGCGCGAGGCGGCGACCTTCGGCGTCGTCGGCGAGAATCATCTCGCGCACCGCGACGATGCGCTCGCCTTCGAAAAACATATGTTCGGTGCGCGCGAGGCCGATGCCTTCGGCGCCGAAGCGGCGGGCGGCGCGCGCATCGGAGGGCGTCTCGGCGTTGGCGCGAATCTTCAGGCGCCGCTTCTGGTCGGCCCAGGACATCAGCACGGCGAATTCGCCGGTGAGCTCCGGCCGCTGCATCTTCACCTCGCCGGCGATGACCTGCCCGGCCGAGCCGTCGATGGTGATGCGCTCGCCCTTGCCGAAGCGCTTGCCGGCGACGGTGAAACTCTGGTCTTCATAGTCGATGCGCAGCGCGCCGGCGCCGGTGACGCAGGGCTTGCCCATGCCGCGCGCCACGACGGCGGCGTGCGACGTCATGCCGCCGCGCGCGGTCAGAATGCCTTCCGCCGCATGCATGCCGCCGATGTCTTCAGGACTCGTCTCGATGCGCACCAGGATGATCTTGCGGCCGTTCGAAGAAAGCTTCGCCGCCTCTTCCGGATCGAAGACGATTTCGCCGACCGCCGCGCCAGGCGATGCGGGCAGGCCCGTCGCCAGAATGTTGCGCTTCGCCGCCGGATCGATCGTCGGATGCAGCAATTGTTCGAGTGACTGCGGCTCGACTCTTGTGATCGCCTCATCCTTACCGATCAGGCCTTCGCGCGCCATGTCGACGGCGAGTTTCAGCGCCGCCCGCGCCGTGCGCTTGCCGGCGCGCGTCTGCAGCATCCATAATTTGCCGCGCTCGACGGTGAACTCCATGTCCTGCATGTCGCGGAAATGGCGTTCGAGCTTGTCGGCATATGCTTTGAACTCGGCGAAAATCGCCGGCATCGCCGCTTCGAGCGACACTTTCTCGAAGCCGGAGGCATGGCTCGCCGACTGGGTGATCGGCTGCGGCGTGCGAATGCCGGCGACGACGTCCTCGCCCTGGGCATTGATGAGATATTCGCCGTAAAGCTCGCGCACGCCGGTGGAAGGGTTGCGCGTGAAGGCGACGCCCGTCGCCGATTGCGCGCCCATATTGCCGAAGACCATCGCCTGGATATTGACCGCGGTGCCCCAGCTTTCGGGAATATTGTGCAGGCTGCGATAGACGATGGCGCGATTGTTCATCCAGGAGGAAAACACGGCGCGGATCGCGCCCCATAATTGCTCGCGCGGGTCCAGCGGAAAGCTCTTGCCGGCGAATTTTTCGACGAGCGCCTTGTATTGCGCCGCGACCTTGCGCCAATCGTCGGCGGAGAGCTGCGTGTCGAGCGCGAACCCCCTGCTCTCCTTAAACTGCTCAAGCGCGTCCTCGAACTCATGATGTTCGACGCCAAGCACGACGGAAGAATACATTTCGATGAAGCGCCGGTAGCAGTCCCAGGCGAAGCGTTCGTCGCCGGAATTGCGCGCGAGCGCTTCGACGGTGTCGTCATTGAGGCCGAGATTGAGCACCGTGTCCATCATCCCCGGCATCGAGGCGCGGGCGCCCGAACGCACCGAGACGAGCAGCGGCCACTGCGGGTCTTCGAAGGCGTGTCCGGCGATGCGGCCGATTTCGGCGAGCGCGTCATCGACCTGTCCGGCGAGATCGGCGGGGAAAGTCTTGCCATTGGCGAAAAAATAGGCGCAGACCTCGGTGGTGAGGGTGAAGCCCGGCGGCACCGGCAATCCGAGCGCGGCCATTTCGGCGAGATTGGCCCCTTTGCCGCCCAATAGCTCTTTCATTGACGCCGACCCTTCGGACTGACCGGCGCTGAAACTGTAAACCCACTTGGTCATGCGTATGTTCGTCCGGCGAATGAGGCGGGCGATGACGCGCCCCGCCTGTAGCGGTCATGGGCGCTTCCGGCCGGCGCTTGAGCGGCCGCCGACGCTCCGCCACCGCGGATCATCAAGCGCGCGGGAAATTACGCTCAAATGACGCGCCCCGACAAGTTGGCGCTTCGCGCCTCGGGCGCTATTTTGGCCGAAGATCGACGGATTCCAGCCGAGGCCGCAAGGCGATGAAGAGCGAAGAAGATGATGCGCCGCGCCGCCCGGCGCCGTTCGAGATCGGCCAGCCGCTCGATCTGCTCTCCCTCGCCGAAATCGACGAGCGCATCGAGACGCTGCGGCAGGAGATCGCGCGCTTGGAGGCCGCCCGAGCGGCGAAGCAGGCGGCGGGCGCCGCCGCCGACGCGTTTTTCAAGAAGTAGCCTCTGCCGACGCAGGGCGATCGGGTGAAGGGCTTCCTCATCCTGAGGAGTGTGCGCAGCACGCGTCTCGAAGGACGAGGAAGCCCGATTTCGCGCATTTTTCCTCACCCTCGTCCTTCGAGACGGCCTCTTCGATCTCGGGCTTGCCCGAGATCGACATCAAATTCGCAAGTCGGGTAAACCCGACTTGCGGGCCTCCTCAGGATGAGGGTGAGGAAAAACGATGGTTCTGCTGATCTCCTGTCGGCAGGCGGCGTTCGGCTTGACAGCCGGCGACAGCTGATGCCCTTTCTGCGCGCGAAATCGCCCGATCCTTCCGGGATCGCCTCCCTTTACAACCCAAAGCCCGATGAGCCGACCCTTGCATCGCTACCGTTCGCATAATTGTGGAGAACCAAACGAAGCGCTTGTCGGCGAAAAAATCCGCCTCTCCGGCTGGTGCCATCGCATTCGCGACCATGGCGGCGTGTTGTTCATCGACCTGCGCGACCATTACGGACTGACGCAATGCGTCGTCGATCCGGATTCGCCGGCCTTCGCCCAAGCCGAGAAATTGCGCTCGGAATGGGTGGTGCGGCTCGACGGCGAGGCGCGCAAGCGCCCGGCCGGCACCGAGAATCCCGACATGCCGACGGGACAGGTCGAAATTTACGTCAGCGAGATCGAGGTTCTGGGTCCGGCCGCGGAATTGCCGGTGCCGGTGTTCGGCGACCAGCCCTATCCGGAGGACACGCGCCTCAAATATCGCTTCATCGATCTGCGGCGCGAGAAGCTGCATCGAAACATCATGCTGCGCGGCCGCATCATCGACTCAATCCGCGCCCGCATGAAGCAGGCGGGCTTCTTCGAATTCCAGACGCCGATCCTGACCGCGTCTTCGCCCGAGGGCGCACGTGACTTTCTCGTGCCTTCGCGTCTCCATCCGGGAAAATTCTACGCGCTGCCGCAGGCGCCGCAGCAGTTCAAGCAGCTCATCATGGTCGCGGGCTTCGACCGCTATTTCCAGATCGCTCCGTGCTTTCGCGACGAAGACGCGCGCGCCGATCGCTCGCCGGGAGAATTCTACCAGCTCGACGTCGAAATGAGCTTCGTCACGCAGGACGACGTCTTCGAGGCGATGGAGCCGGTGCTGCGCGGCTTGTTCGAAGAATTCGCCAATGGGAAGGCGGTCACGCAAAAATTTCCGCGCATATCCTTCCGCGAGGCGATGCTGAAATATGGGACCGATAAGCCGGATTTGCGCAATCCGCTGATCATCGCCGACGTATCCGAGGAATTCGCCCGCGAGGACGTGAGCTTCAAGGCGTTCAAAGGCAAGACCGTGCGCGCGATCCCCGCGCCTGGCGCCGCAGCTCAGCCAAGAAGCTTCTTCGACAAGCTGAATGATTGGGCGCGCAGCGAAGGCGCGCCGGGGCTGGGCTATGTGATTTTCGAGGAAGAAAACGGCGCGCTCGCCGGCAAGGGCCCGATCGCAAAGTTCATTCCCGCCGAGGCGCAGGCGGCGATCGCCGCCAAGGCCGGCGTCAAGGCCGGCGACGCGGTGTTCTTCTCTGCCGGCGAAGAGACGGCGGCGGCGAAACTCGCTGGCGCGGCGCGCATCCGCATCGGCGATGAACTCGGCCTGTCGAAGCAGGACGTGTTCGAATTCTGCTGGATCGTCGACTTCCCGATGTATGAGTGGAACGAGGACGAGAAGAAAATCGACTTTTCGCATAACCCTTTCTCGATGCCGCAGGGCGGGCTCGACGCGCTCGATACGATGGAGCCGCTCGACATCAAGGCGTGGCAGTACGACATCGTTTGCAACGGCGTGGAGCTCTCATCCGGCGCGATCCGAAACCATCGTCCCGACATCATGCGCCGCGCTTTCGAGATCGCCGGCTATGACGAAGACGTGCTCATCGACAAATTCGGCGGCATGTATCGCGCCTTCCAATATGGCGCGCCGCCGCATGGCGGCATTGCGCCCGGCGTCGACCGCATCGTCATGCTGCTCGCGGATGAGGAAAATCTGCGCGAGGTGACGCTCTTCCCGATGAATCAGCGCGCCGAGGATTTGATGATGGGCGCGCCGTCGGAAGCGACGATGAAACATCTGCGCGAATTGCACATCAGGCTCAATCTGCCGGAAAAAGGGTGAAACCACCCTGGCCGAATGATTTGATGTCTATCTCCACGCCTGCAGCCTTGCCAGCCGGGCGAATTTCTTGGACTGGTGGCGCTCCATCCGCGTAATGACGTCCCGCAGGAAACGCACGCCCTGGGGCAGATAATCGCCCTTGTTGAGCATGACGCAGTCGGCGCGTTGCGCCATCGCGGCGTCGGTGGTCTCGGGCCGGCTGGCGACCCCTTCATGCACGAGCTGGTCGAGAACCTGAGTCGCCCAGATCACGGGGACATGCGCTGCTTCGCACAGCCACAGGATTTCTTCCTGCATCTCGGATAGGCGCGCGAAACCGACCTCGACCGCAAGATCGCCGCGCGCGATCATCACCGCCGTCGGATGGCGCGCCGCCGACTGGACGATCAACGCTGGAAGGTTGCGGATGGCGAGCGGCGTTTCGATCTTCAGGACAAGCGCTTGCGCAGGCTTTTCGCCGCGCCGCGCGGCAAGTTCGGCCTGCAGGAGAATCACGTCTTCCGCCCGCTGAACGAAAGAAAAGCCGACGATATCCGCCGCGCGCGCCACCAGGTCGAGATCGGCGAGATCCTTCTTGGTGAGCGGCGGGAGCTCGAGGTCGATCGAGGGAAGGTTCACGCCCTTGTCCGGCTTCAACCGCATGCCCTGCGTTCGAGCCGCGACGATTTCGATCGCCACGCCCTCGTCGTCGACCGCGACGACGCGTCCTGTCGCCTTGCCGTCGTCAAAAGAAATCTCCGCGCCGGGGCGCAGTTGCGAAACGACCTGCGGAAAATTCAGCGAGAAGGCGACGGGGCCGCCGCGCTCGTCGAGGCGGGCGACAAGACGCGGACGCTCCCCTGGATAAAGGCGGTATTTCTCCGGAGCGCGCACGGCCTCTATCCGAAGCTTCGGCCCCGCAATGTCCATCAGCACCCGGCAAGGCCGATCAAGACGCCGCGAGGCGGCGCGGACGTTGTCGATCATCTGGCTCCATGCCGCAGCGTCGTCATGGGCGCAATTGATGCGCGCGCAATTCATGCCGACGTCGATCAGCGCCGCGACGAGGCGCGCGTCAGTTGCGGCTTCGCTCGGCAGCGTCGCCATGATGCGCGTCCGGCGTAGCCCGCTGCTGTCGCCAAAAATCTGGTCGCAGGTGCGGATCAGCGCATCCTCGCCCGCGCGCATCGCTTCGCGCGGAGGATAATCCGCTTCTTCGCCGCACAGTCTGCGCAGCGTCGTCAGCAGGGCGTCGAGGGCTGTCATGACATCCGCTTCGCTGCGGCCGAGCGAAGAGAGACCGAAAGCGGAGAGGCGCAGTTGCAGCGCGATCAGATCATGGCTGCGGAGCGCG
>JBFXJV010000110.1:0-9208 GCA_050174515.1 Methylocystis sp. | reverse complement strand
AAACGTAAACTGCGCTGTTCGTTCTGCCGAAAGCCGGAAACGCAGGTTTCCCGGCTCATTGGCGGCGCCGCCGGCGGCTACATCTGCGAAGACTGCATCGGCGTGTGCAACAAAATCCTTGACGCTGCGCCGTCGCCGTTCAAACGCTGGGACGATCTCTCCGAGGAGCAGTTGCTTTCTTCGATCAAGGCGAGCGAGGCCAGCGTCGCGGCTCTGCATTCTCTCATCCGCACGCAAGTCGAGGCGCTTCGCAAACGCGAGGTTAGCTGGACGGCGATCGGCAAGGCCTTGGGCGTTTCCCGTCAAGCGGCCTGGGAGCGGTTCTCCTGACCCAGGATCGATCCTTCATGCTCGATCGCTATGCGCAGGATCTCGCCGTTCTTTCCGGGCGAGGCAGATCGCGTATGCTGGCGCCGCGCAGGGGGTTGGATTTCGCGTCTAACGATTATTTGGCGCTCGCCGAATCGCCGGAACTCGCCGCGGCGGCGAGCGCGGCGCTTACGCGCGGCGTTCCAATCGGCGCCGGCGGCTCCAGGCTTCTGCGCGGCAATCATCCGGAGCACGAGGCGCTCGAAGAAGAGGCCGCGCGCTTTTTTGGCGCCGAAAGCGCGCTCTATTTCAGCGCCGGCTTCGCCGCCAATGAGGCGCTGCTTTCCACCGCGCCCCAGCGCGATGATCTAATCCTCTATGACGCGCTCGCGCATGCGAGCGCCCATGAGGGCATGCGACTGGCGCGCGCGCCGAATGCGCGATTTTCGCATAATGACGTCGGCGCCGCGGAGAATACGATCCGTGCTTGGCGAAACAAGGGGGAGCGCGGGCGACCATGGATCGTGGTCGAAAGCCTCTACAGCATGGATGGCGACAAGGCGCCGCTCGACGAACTTTATGCGCTCGCCGTGCAAAACGACGCTTTTCTCGTCATCGACGAGGCGCATGCGACGGGCGTCTATGGTCCGCACGGCCGTGGCCTCGCCGCGCGCTTTGAAGGCCAGGACAATGTCATCACCCTACACACTTGCGGCAAGGCGATGGGCGTAGCGGGCGGCCTCCTCTGTCTGCCGCGCATCCTGCGTGGCTTCATGATCAACCGCTGCCGGCCGTTCATTTTCGCGACGGCGCCTTCACCCATCGTCGCCGCCTGCGTGCGCGCGGCGCTCAAGATCATCGGGGCGGCCGACGACCGGCGCGCCGAACTTATGTCGCGTATCGATTTCGCCGGCGCCGAACTGCGGCGAGTTTGCGCGATCGAGCCGTCGGGAAGCCAAATACAACCCATCATCGTCGGCGCCGATGTTCGCGCCACCACTCTTGCGTCACGCCTGCAGGCGCATGGCTATGATATTCGCGCCATTCGCCCGCCCACGGTGCCGGAGGGCTCCGCTCGGCTGCGCATCGCCCTGACCCTCAATACGCGCAAGGAAGACGTAGCGCGGATGATTGCGCATCTTGGCGAAGAACTGGCGAGGCTCGAACCTTGAAGCGCCGGTTGGTCATCGTCGGAACGGACACTGGCGTCGGCAAGACCGTCGTCTCCGCCGCGATCGTCGGCGCGCTTAACGCCTGTTATTGGAAGCCGGTGCAGGCCGGCCTCGACGGCGAGACGGACTCGCAGATTGTCGCCCGCCTATCTGACGCGCCGACAGAACGCATTTTCCCCGAAGCCTGGCGGTTGCGTCGCGCCGCTTCGCCGCATCTTGCCGCCCGCGACGAGGGCGTGGATATTGACGCCGCAGCGCTGAACCCGCCGCAATGCTCTGGTCCATTGGTGATCGAGACGGCGGGCGGCGTGATGACGCCGCTCAGCGACCGCGCGCTGACAATAGATGTGCTGGAGCGCTGGCGACTTCCCGTCATTCTCGTCGCACGCACCAGTCTCGGCACGATCAATCACAGCCTGCTCACGCTCGAAGCATTGCGCAGACGCGGCGTTTCGATAGCGGGAATCGTTTTTGTCGGCGAGGCCGAAGCAGATGCGCAGCGCTCGATTGAAACGATCGGCGGCGTGCGCATTCTCGGCCGTTTGCCGAAGCTTGATCCTTTGAACCGAAAAACGCTTGGCGCCGCGTTCAACGCGGCAATAGCGCGCGACGCCTTCGGGAGCGGCGCGTGAGCTTCGTCACCGTCTCGCCGATCTGGCGGCCGTACACCCAGCATGCGCTGCAGCCCGGCGCCTTCAAGATCGCGCGCGCCGAAGGCGCCTGGCTCGAAGCGGAAGACGGCACGCGCTTTCTCGACGCCATCTCATCCTGGTGGGTGATCACCCACGGCCATCGCCATCCGGCGATCATGCGCGCCATTCGCGAAGAAACCGAACGGCTCGACCAGATCATCTTCGCCGGCTTCACTCATGAGCCGGCGGAAGCCCTTGCGCGGCGTCTCGTGTCGCTGACGCCGCCGGGGCTTGACCATGTCTTTTATTCCGACAGCGGCTCGACCTGCGTCGAAGTGGCGATCAAAATGGCGCTCGGCTTCTGGCGCAATCGCGGCGACCCGCGAGCGCGCATCGTCGCGCTTGAACACGGCTATCACGGCGACACGATCGGAACCATGTCCGTCGGCGCGCGCTCGCCCTTCAACGAGCCTTACGAGCCGTTGCTCTATGAGGTGACGCGCATTCCTTTCCCCGTGAGGGAACGGGAACAGGAGACGCTCGACGCGCTGGAGCGCGCCTGTCGCGACAATCCCGCCGCCTTGCTGTTAGAGCCGCTCATTTTGGGCGCGGGCGGCATGCTGATTTACGGCGCCGATACGCTCAAGGAGATGCGGCGCATTTGCGCGCATTATGGCGTGCTGTTCATCGCCGACGAAGTGATGACGGGCTTCGGACGCGCCGGAACGCTCTTCGCCTGCGAGCAGGCGGACGTGGCTCCAGATATCGCCTGCTACGCCAAGGGACTGACCGGCGGCGCGCTGCCGCTCGCCGTCACCATGTGCCGGCGCGAAATTTTCGAGGCGCATCTATCGCCGGAGCGCGCGCGCGCCTTTTTTCACTCAAGCTCCTATACCGCCAATCCGATCGCCTGCGCCGCCGCGCTCGCCAATCTCGACATGTGGGCGACGGGCGAACCCGCCGTCCGCGTCGCGGCGCTTTGCGACATGCAGGCGAAACGCATCGCGCGCTTCGCCGATGACGCGCATTTCTCAAACGCCCGCCGGCTTGGGATCATCACCGCGCTTGACCTCAATGTCGCGCAGGGCGGCTATCTGGCGACGATCGCGCTCGATCTGATGCGCTTCTTCAATGAGCGCGGACTTCTGCTGCGCCCGCTGGGGCCGACGATCTATGTTTTTCCGCCATATTGCGTCGAGGACGCCGAACTCGATCTTGCTTATGACGCGATCGCCGAGGCGGCGGACCGCTTCGGCGGGAGCACTTAATGTCCGACTGGAAAACATTTCCAGTCGGACCGAACAGGGACACTTGGAGCGTCGAACTAGCCGATAAACCCGTCCGCACTCATGGCGTCTTCTCCGTGAGCCTCTTATAGATATTGGTTATCTGAAACAGCGAAGAATATATCGCTTGATTCTTTCCCATGTTCCACGGGTTGCTGTGTGCTACGTTTATATATTGCGCCTTTGCAGCATGAATTATTTCTTCGTCTCTGAAGAGAGATGGTGGCAGAATCTGCCATTTTCCGTTCTTTTTTCGTACAAACGCAGAAAGGGAAGCTACTATCGGAAAAATTATTCCATCCGGAACGTCCACTATTTGTCGCCCATCTCTTGTAATGGAGCGAAGGCCGGTTCCCATGAAGCCACTATGTTTTTTCCACTTCTCGTAAAGACGATATGCATCAGGAGCAACATCAAGATAGAACTCATAAAGCTCAGCAGCTACAGAATCGCCTTCTTTGGCACGCTCATACACGTCCTGAAACTCTTTTAGGCATTTTGCCTTCATGCTATATGTATATACCTTCTTTGGATCGTCTTTTTCCTTCGGCTTCTGCCAAAGTTCGCTAGGTGTGAGGGCCGTTATCACCTGTAACAATTTTTCTGTATCGTGATAGTCTTCCGATCTCTCTGTTTCTGACTTTCTGAGTTTGAAGTCGTCGATTTCGTTTTGTAAACGAGTTTCCAACTCATCCAATATGCCCCGACGACCCACGATGGAGAGCGTTGCCACGTCATTCTGGAAGTTTCGTGCTATCGATACTTCTGCGATTAGCGCGTCGTCAGTGGTCACTACTATTTCAAACTTGCAGGAAACGGGAAATGATGGGGTTCCATTCTCATGAGTCTTCAAATAGTGTAGTATCTCTCCGCGAGTCTGAGATCCGTTTATAATGCTGGGGTTGGCAAGGGTGACGACCTTAGCTTTCTCGTCAACATCGATATCCTGCGCAACAAGCGTGATCCCACTGTTCAGCACCACGAATTCAGAAGGCTGATTTTCAAGTGTATCACGTATGCGCCGATGAACTTCCGTAAGGCGTTGGCGCTTTTTTCCTTCGGCCGTAACTATATACGTGCGAACATTTTCATCTTCGGGCACCGAAACAAAAGAGGTAATGGGCGCATTGCCCGCATACACGCGACGCCCGGCTTCGTTGTCTTCGGGGGAGCTGATATTGCGAAGGATGTGATAAGGAAATTTGACACGGCTGCGCGGCAGCTCGAGTTGAGCGGTCATATTATACTCCGTCATTTGTGGGCAATATCACGCCGCCGACCCATGTCGGGACAACTTGCGCCACGAGGCGAAGACTATGCGAGCGAATCGAGTCGCGCAAGCGCTTAGTTCAAGGCCGCGCGGTCTCTCAGCAGCTTAGTTGCCGTGCTTCGGCGGATCTGCGTAAGCCGCCGTTAGCGTTAGAGTTCGGTGTGCGCGCTCTTGCCGAACGCCTCGTCGGCGACGGTCTTGTCGCGCGCGAGAAATTCCTCTTTCAACTCGCGCCGCAGGACTTTGCCGACATTGGTCTTGGGCAGGCTCTCTCGGAACTCGAAGTGGCGCGGAATCTTGTAGCTCGTCAGCTGCTCATGGGCGAAGGCGCGTAACTCGTCGCATGTGAGGCTCGGATCGCGCGCCACGACAAAGGCCATCGGCGCTTCGCCGGAATGTTCATGCGGCACGCCGATGACCGCCGCTTCCTTGACTTTTGGGTGTTCGACCAGCACGGCTTCGACTTCGTTCGGATAAACGTTGAATCCCGAAACGAGGATCATGTCCTTCAGCCGATCGACGATCTTGATCAGGCCGTCCGGCGCCATCACGGCAATGTCGCCGGTCTTGAGAAATCCGTCGGCCGTCATGGCCTTCGCGGTTTCATCCGGCCTGCGCCAATAGCCGCTCATCAATTGCGGCCCCTTGACGCAGAGTTCGCCGCGCTCGCCGATGGGAACAGGTTCGCCTTCGGGCGAGCGCACCGAAATGTCCGTCGACGGCACGGGATAGCCGATCGCGCCGGTGAATTCGGAAATCGTCGGCTTGTTTACGGTGACGATCGGCGACGTCTCGGTCAGGCCGTAGCCTTCGACGATCGGCTTGCCGGTCAACGCTTTCCATTTCTGCGCCACGACCTCCTGGGTCGACATGCCGCCCGAAATGGTGAGCACAAGATTGGAATAGTCGACCGTCTTGGCGGTCGAATGATCGGCGATCGCCGCATAAAGCGTGTTGACGCCGGAGAACAGCGTGAACGTCGATTTGCGCAGCGTGGCGATGAATCCCTTGATGTCCCGCGGATTGGCGATGAGCAGGCAGCAACCGCCGGTCTTCACTAAAAGCAGCAGGCAGGCTGTCAGGCCGAAAATATGGTAGAGCGGCAGCGCCGTCACCATGATCAATGGCTTGTCGGCAAGAAAGGGTTTCAACCACGCCCACGACTGCTCGACATTCGCGGCGACGTTGCGATGCAGCAGCATCGCGCCCTTGGCGACGCCGGTCGTGCCGCCGGTATATTGCAGAAAGGCGATGTCGTCTGGCTCGACCGACGGCGGCTTGAACGGCTCCTCGGCGCCCGCCTGCAGCACTTGCGCGAAGCCGACGCATCCCGGCAGGCGGTAGGCGGGGACCATGCGTTTGACCCAACGCGAAACGAAATTGACCAGCGCGCCGCGCAGACCCATCAGATCGCCTGGCTTTACGATGATCGCGCGCTCAAGTTTCATTTGAGGCCATGCGGCGGCGGCGGTATGCGCGAAGTTTTCGAAGACGAACAGGAAGCGCGCGCCAGAGTCGTTGATCTGATGTTCGAGCTCATGCGGCGTGTATAGCGGATTGACGTTCACCACGACGCCGCCCGCGAGCAACACGCCGAAGAGGATCGCCGGATAGGCGAGCACATTCGGCGACATGATCGCGACCCGATCGCCTTTTCTCAGTCCGCGCGTGTGCAGCCACGCGGCGACCGCGACGGCGGCGCGGCCGAGCTCCTCGAAGCTGAGCGACGCGCCGAAGCTCTCCATCGCGGTTCGATCGGCGAATGTCGCAACGCTCGCGTTGAATACATCGACCAGAGTCGAATAGGACGATTCATCGATCTCCGCCGGAACGCCAGCGGGATAGGACGACAGCCACGGCCGCTTCGCATACGGGTCCTCTCGGTGTTCCGCGTTCGTCATCGTCGTCCTGGACCTCCGCGAGTCGGCATAGCGGCGGATCGCGAATCGTCCGCTCAACCAATTCGCTTCTGTTCAAGATAGCGCATTAACGGCCGGATGAGGCCATTCCCGTCGCAATGATTATGTTGCGTCGCGAGCGGCCTCAGGCCGCGCCTGCGGACATCGGCGCGAGGCCGAGGAGCAGCGTTACCCCGAGCGCCAGAACCAGGATTGCGGCGATGAATTCGCCGCCGCGCGCGATGATGATCGCGCGGCGCGAATCCTTCGCGCCGAGCCGCACCGCCGCGCCCTTGGCGTAAACCGCCGTCGCGGCAAGCGCGCCCGTCGTCAACGCGGTTCCCGCCGACATGGCGATGACGGCGCCGGCGCCGGCGGCGAAAAGCCCCTGCGACAGGGTAAACGCCAGGACGAGAATCGCGCCCGAACAGGGACGCAGGCCGGCGGCGACGACGGTCGCCGCGGCATCGGCGAGGCGGAACGTCGGACCCGCCAGCGTCGAGGGGTCCGGCGCATGGCGGCAGTTTTCGTCATGCACATGAGTCGGATCGTCGATCGCTTCGCAGACGAAGCCGCGTGTCGTGGATGCGATAGCTGGCGCGCTGAGGGCGGCCGACAGCGCGCGACCCTTGACCCAGGCGAGACGCGCGCCGACCGCGGTCACCGCCGCATAGCTCGCAATCTCGATCAGACGCGTCGCATCGCTCATCTCGCTGGCGGTCGCGCGGAAAATCGTCGCGGCGGCGCCGACGATCGCGATCGCGATCAAGCCCTGCAAGAGCGCGGCGAGCGCCGCGAGCAGCAGGCCACGCCTCAGCGCCGTTTCATTGGCGAGCATGTAAGACGTAAGCACGGCCTTGCCGTGGCCGGGTCCGGCGGCGTGAAAAGCGCCATAGGCGAAGCTCGCGGCGGCGAGCGCGAAGAAAGCGGAAGGATCGTTCTTGAGCGCCCGAACGGCGGCTTGCAGCTCAGCCTGGAACTTGCCTTGCCAAGCCAGAACAAGTCCCGCAAATCCTGTCGCCGACCCGGCTGACTCCTGCGCGCCGACGGCGAAAGGATGGCGCGGCGCGCCCCATGCCGATGCGGCCGCGATCGCGACGACCGCCGCAGCCGTTACGCTGATCCAGAAGACCCTTCGCCCAATCGTCACGGACAGGCCACGATCGCGCGCGTCGCCAGCTTCACGCCGAAATCGGCGCCTGGCGACATGTTCTGAAAAAACGCTTCGCTCAGTTTTTGGTTGTCGGTCGCGAGGAGCGGCGCCGGCTCCACGAGGCTGAGCGAACATCCCGCCGGCGCGCCCGCGAGCGTGACGGCGTTTTGCTTTTCAAGTCCGAAGGACACGAAATATGTCGGGTCATAGACCTGAAAGGAAAACGGCTTTTTCGCCGCGACAGGCGTCTCCAGCGGCAGGAAGAAGCGCATGGTGACGATGTTCTTGTCGCTGGCTTCAAGCTTGACGTTTTCCGGCTGCTTAAACGCGAGCTTGGCGCCGTTTTGCTTGGCGAAGGTGAAAAAGTCGAACTCGGCAAGCGACTCGACGTTGGTCTTGGCGAGCGGCGCAAGTTCTTCGCTGGTTGGCGGCTTGCCGTCCTTGCCGAGCCCCTGCACGGCGTAGGCCGAATACATTTCGTCGAATTCCCAGGCGTGCCGAACGCCGGTGATCTTGCCATCCGGGGCGAACACCACCTCGCTTCGCACCGCGACCCATACGTGAGGGTGCGCAGACGCCGCCCCAATTCCCATCACTGTCGTGATAAGGATAAGAATCGAGTTGATTTTCAGCTTCATGCGAGTCTCGCGCTTAGGCGGCGAAGGCGGCAAAAACGCGGCGCGGACTCCCGCTTCGCGCCTGTGCATGCCAAGAGATACGTCCTTGAAAAGGCGCTTTCCTGTGGCATAAGGTGGCGGGTGCAGAGTCGGCGCCGGCGGGGCGCTGTGCGTCGGGACGCCGCGACCGGCTGGGTCGTTAAACCGGATTCGTTCACGGGTTGATCCTTGTCATTTAGCGTGTGAGCGCAAGAGTCCCAAGCGCGCTTCGCAGAATTCGCGCAGGAGAGCAATAAATGGCGGAAACTGCCGCCGGCGACGCAATGACCGGCTCCGCCTTCGCCGAGGCGTCGCTCTCAGACCGATTTGACCTCCACAAATCGCGCGTGCTGATCACCGGCACTCAGGCGATCGTGCGTCTGCTCCTCATGCAGAAAGAGGCGGACCGCCGCGCCGGGTTGAACACCGCAGGCTTCGTGACCGGCTACCGCGGCTCGCCTCTGGGCGGCGTCGACGCGCAAATGCATAAGTCCAAGGCGTTGTTCGACGCCAATGATATTCTATACATGCCGGGACTCAACGAGGATCTCGCGGCGACCGCCGTCTGGGGCGCGCAGCAGGCTGAGATGCGCGGCGAAGGCAAATATGACGGCGTCTTCTCGCTTTGGTACGGCAAAGGTCCCGGCGTCGACCGGAGCGGCGACGCCTTCAGACATGTCAACCTCGCCGGCACGTCGCGCTACGGCGGCGCGCTGGCCCTCCTGGGCGACGATCACACTGCGGAATCTTCAACGACTGCGCATCAGTCGGACTATCATTTCGTCGACGTGATGATTCCGATCCTGTCGCCCGCAGGCGTGCAGGAAATCCT
>JBFXJV010000109.1:0-9244 GCA_050174515.1 Methylocystis sp. | reverse complement strand
ATTGCATGGACGTGCCGCGGGGCGACGTTTCGGGGCGCGCCCAGATCGATGGGCCAAGAATCATGCTGAAGCCGGAGGCCGCGCAGAATATCGGCCTGGCCTTGCATGAACTCGCGACGAATGCGCTGAGCTACGGCGGCTTGTCGCGGCCGGAGGGGGCCGTCTCGCTGAGTTGGGGCTTCGAAGACGGTCGGCTCAACATGGAATGGCGCGAGAGCGGCGGTCCGGCGGTGGCGATGCCGCCGCGCGAAGGCTTTGGCCATAAGGTGATCAAACGCCTTGTCGCCCAGGCGCTGGATGGAACGGCGACGCTGAATTTTCCGCCCGAGGGATTGGTCTGGACCCTGTCAATTCCGGCGAGCTACGCCACGGTCAGGGAAGAGCAGGCGTAGCGCCGTGCCGCGCGCAAAAGGCTTGGTAGTTTTTGCATTCTGCCGCGCATAGAGAATGGCGAAGGACGCGAGCGCGTCGTCGAAGGCTTCGCTCTTCCCCATATAGCCCGCAAGAGTCGGGACGTCCGTGGAACGCTCTCATCGAGATGGAAAAGCCGCGGGAACTTATCTTCGATTCGACGCTCGCCGGCGTCGTCTTGCGCGACTTCTGGAAAATTATCCGCGCAATCGTCGGCGTTCCGACGCGCTGAGATCGCAGCGCGCACGCCCTGATGGAGCACCCGGTTGCGAAGCTTCGCGACCACGTCGCGCAGCGGCGCAAATTGATCATGACATCAACATCGGGTAGGGTTTCGTCAAAATCATTCACGTCGAACAGCGCATGTCCTTCCGGCGAGACAAAGGCGCCGAAATTCATCAAATGGCAGTCGCCGCAGACTTGCGCGCGAATGCCGGGCGCCGGCTGCGTCGCAAGATCGGCGGCCATGACATCGGCGGCGCCGCGCAGAAAGGCATGCGGCGACTCCGCCATGGATGCGTAGCGAAGCTCGAGCAAGGATCGGATCCGATCCCGCTCGGTCTCGGCGATGATCGCGAGGGCGTTCCGATTTGCAGAGGGCGTAAAATCCCGGAGCGCTTCACGTCGGACGATCTGGCGCAGAGCCTTGCCAGCCGGGTAGCGCGCGGCGATCAGTGCGGCGCTCGACAACGCCGGTCTGCGTTCCAATGTTCATTGCCGGCAATCTCCAAAAAGCCAATAGGCGACGATGGCGAATTGTTCGGCCGCGTCGGCCTTGCCATGACGGTCATCCCAGCAAATCGATCAGCGGACCGATCAGCGGCGCATCTGCGGGCGGCATCGGATAGTTGCGCAGCTCGCGGGCGCGCGCCCATTTCACCGCCTGTCCCTCTGTCGGGCTGACAAAACCCTCCCACTTACGGCAGACGTAAAGCGGCATCAGAAGATGAAAATCGTCATAGGCGTGACTGGCGAAGGTCAGCGGGGCGAGGCAGGGCGCGCAGACGCGCACGCCGAGCTCCTCTTCGAGTTCGCGCGCCAGCGCATCCTCCGGCCGCTCGCCGGGATGAAGCTTGCCGCCGGGAAATTCCCATAATCCCGCGAGCGCCTTGCCCTCAGGACGCTGAGCGATAAGCACGCGGTTGTCAGCGTCGACGAGCGCCGCCGCCACGACCAGCAGAAGATTCACGGATGCGCTCAATTGCCGGAGAGAACGACTTTCACCGGGCCGTTTTCATGTCCGGTGAGCGTCACTTCCTCATACATCGCGCCGCCTTCCGGCGTCGTCGAATTCTTTGGCTTCCAGATGAACCGCGTGGTGAGATAGTAGCGCCCGGGCGCGACGTTCTCGAATGTGAAGCGGCCGTCGGGGTCAACGGTCGTCGTGCGCGTGAGCGAGGCGTATTGCGTGTCCGGCTCGCTGTCAGGAACCGACGCCGCCGGCAGAAATTTCACTGAGCCGTAAAACTTCTTGATTCGCTCCTGCGCATAGGTCGTCGCCGGAATGAGCCTTACGGTTTCGCCGGCGGCGTAACGCAGATTCGATTTCCCCGAGCCGTCGCGCAGAAAGGCCTGTCCGGCGATAACGCCTCTGCCGGGCGCTCTGACATAACTCGCCTGTGAAGGATCGAATCCGACGCCGGACGTTGGTCCGCGCGCAGCGTTGCACGCCGAAAGCACGGCGAGAGGCGCGACGAAAAGAAGTTTGACCCAACGCATGCGCGCAACGCTCCACGACGAACGCCGATCGCCAACCCTTGCCGGCGCGGCGGCGCTCGGGCGCTTCGCCGGCAAGGCGTCTTCGGCGGCCAGATAATCTAGCACGTCAAATGTCCTCTTGACGACCGCGCTGCTTCTCGTCCGCTCGGACGCCCAAGCGGCAGCCGAACGCCCGGCTGCGAGCGATTCTTCAGGCGCCTGAAAGATTTTGGCGCAATATCAGGCCTCTTATGCGCCTTCAGAAAAGCTTCGGGGTCGTCCCCGCGCCCTTCACCATATCTGCAAGCATTTGCGTCGCGAAAGCGTCGAGAAGGCCGGCGTAATCGCGGCGCGGCGCGAACCGCGCATAGGCGCGCCATGCGATGATCAGCTCCGGTAGTCGCCGTTGATCGCGACATATTCCTTGGTGAGGTCGCAGGTCCATACCGTCGCTGCGCCCTTGCCAAGACCAAGATCGACATTGATGACGATTTCGTCGCGCTTCATGATCTGCGAAACTTCCGCTTCGTCATAGTCGGGATCGCGCAGACCTTTATGCGCGACTCGCACGCCGCCGAACCAGATCGCGAGCCTGTCACGGTCGGCCTTTTCGCCGGCCTTGCCGACCGCCATGACGATGCGGCCCCAATTGGCGTCCTCGCCGGCGATCGCGGTCTTTACGAGCGGCGAATTGGCGATCGAAAAGGCGACGCGTTTCGCCGCCTTGGCGCTGTCGGCCCCGGTCACGGTCACTTCGACGAATTTGCGCGCGCCTTCGCCGTCCTTCACCACTTGCTGGGCAAGGTCGAGCAGCACGGCGTCGAGCGCGCGCTTGAAGTCCGCGAGCCGCTTGTCGCTCGCCTGTTCGATTTTCGGCGCGCCGCGCTTCTTCGCCGCGCCTGTCGCAAAGAGCAGCAGCGTGTCGGAGGTCGAGGTGTCGCCGTCGACGGTGATGGCGTTGAAACTTCTCTTGGCGCCGCTCTCGAGCATCGCCTGAAGCGCCGTCGCGCCGATCGCCGCGTCGGTGAAGACGAAGGCGAGCATCGTCGCCATGTCTGGCGCGATCATCCCGGCGCCCTTGGCGATGCCGCTGATCGTCGCCTCGACGCCGCCGATCGTCGCCGAGCGAGTCGACAGCTTCGGATAAGTGTCGGTGGTCATAATCGCGCCCGCTGCGTCTTGCCAGCCGTCGGGCCGCGCCTCTTCGACGAGCTTCTCCAAGAGGCCGTCGAATTTATGCGCGTCGAGCGGTTCGCCGATGACGCCCGTCGAAGCGAGGAAAATCTGGCGTTCGGGGGCGCCCGTCGCGGCGGCGGCAAGCTTCGCCGAGAATTTCACCGCCTGCGCCCCGGTCTTGCCGGTGAAGGCGTTGGCGTTTCCCGAATTGACGAGCAGCGCGCGAGCCTTGCCGGTTTTCAGCTTGTCGCGGCACCAGTCGACCGGCGCCGACGGACATTTCGATTTGGTGAACACGCCCGCGACCGTCGTTCCCGCATCGAGCAGAGCCAGCATCACGTCGGTGCGCCCGGCGTAGCGCACCCCGGCGGCGCCGACGGCGAAGCGCACGCCTTCGAGCGGCGGGATGTCGGGGATTGATGTCGGCGCGAGCGGAGAGACCGGGGCGTCGTGGGCCATGGCGAAGCCTTGCAAATTGGAGTGGACCTGCGCGGGTTTGACGGCGCTTCAGGCCCACGTCAAGGCTTCGCTGCGGAAGAATTTTCTCGTGGCCGAAAATCCTGGCGTCAAACGAAGACGAAGTCCTTAGAGGCTACTTCTTCTTCGGCGGCGCGGCAGGCTTGGGGGCTTCCGCCGGCTTGGCGCCGGGCGAACCCTCGGCCGGTTGATCGGCGCGCTCGATATTAGCGCCGTCGCGCAATTTCATGACGAGTTCGCTCTGCGCCTTCTGCACCACATAGCGGGCGACCTGATCCTTGATCTGATCGAGCGGCGGAAAAACCTTCGGGCGTTTCTCGTCAAGCTTGATGACGTGCCAGCCGAACTGCGTCTTGACCGGGTCGGAAATCTGGCCCGGCGTCATCTTCGACGCCGCCTCGCCGAACTCCGGCACCATGCGGTCCTTGGTAAACCAACCTAGGTCGCCGCCCTTGGCGCCGGGGTCCTTCGAAATTTCGGTCGCGACCTTGCCGAAATCCTCGCCGCCCTTGACGCGCTTGAGCGCCGCTTTCGCCTCGTCTTCGGTCGGCACCAGAATGTGATGCGCA
The DNA here is from genome assembly GCA_050174515.1 of Methylocystis sp. GTDB lineage: Bacteria > Pseudomonadota > Alphaproteobacteria > Rhizobiales > Beijerinckiaceae > Methylocystis. The sequence goes on along the minus strand of JBFXJV010000109.1, from coordinate 4,913 downwards.
TGATATTCAGTTTCCGGCTTCTGGTTTTTCGCCGCCTCGTCATAGGCTTGCTTGATCGCCGCTTCGGTCGCGGCCTTCCGGGCGACGTCGCCGAGCAGAGTCTCCATCAGCGCCTTGTCGCGCAGATAAGCAAGTTTCCTGGCGAACTCCGGCGTTTCCGCGAGCTTGTCGGCTTGCGCCTTTTGCACGACGAGCTGCTCGTCGATCAGGAAGTCGAGCACGTAAGACTCGCGCGCCTTGCCTTCGAGCTGACGGGGAATGGCGGGGCCGAGATCCTCCAACGCCAGCTTCAGGTCCTCGTCGGTGATCTCGACGCCATTGACCTTGGCGAGCGTTTTCGCCGCCGCCCTCGTCACGCCGGCGGCGCTCATCGCCAGCAGGGCGGCGAGCGCGGTCGCGCCAAGCGCGGCGCGAGCGAGGGAACGCGCATTCTTGCGGGCGTGAGACATGATCTGCTCCAAAAAAGGGCCAGGACGGCCCTGAAGAAAGCGGCCGCCGCCGCCAGAGGGAAAGCTCCTGCGCGAGGAATCCGGCGTATCTATGCCCGCGCGAAGGGTTCTGCAACTCCCGCTTACGCTGAAACCGGGCGCTCGGCGATCTCGCCGACAACGCTCGTGAAAATTTCCCTGGTCCGTTTCTGCGTGTCGGCGAGCAGCGCTTCGAGATTGGAAAGATCGGGCGCGTCGCCGACCCTCAGTAATAACTCCGTCAGACCGCGCGGCGCGTCGGCGGGACGAAAGGCGTCATCGACGGCGAGCCGCATCAATTGGGTCAGGCCCTGATAGAGCTTTGAGGCCTCCGACAGCGCTTCGGCCCGCCCTGCGTCGAGAAGGCCCGCGTCCTTTAGATGCTGCAAGGCGAGCGTGGCGGTCGTCGAGAAAAGCTCGGGATGCTGTGGGCCATGGAGCAGCATCAGATATTGGGCGATGAATTCGATATCGATGAGGCCGCCGGGGACCTGCTTGACCTCCCAAGGGCTTCCCGAGCCCTTTTCCTTTTCGATCCGCCGCCGCATCGACAGCACGTCGTCCTTCAATTTTTGCGGGTCGCGAGGCGTCGTCAAAGCAGTGCGAATCGCCGCTTCGACGCGATGTGCGAATGCCTGAGGACCGGCGATGACGCGCGCGCGGGTCAGCGCCATATGCTCCCAGGTCCAGGCCTCATGCGCCTGATAGTCGGAGAAGGATTTAAGGCTCACCGCGAGCGGGCCGCTGTTGCCTGAGGGCCGCAGGCGAAAATCCACCTCATAGAGCAAGCCTTCCGCCGTGGGCGCGGAAAGGGCGCTGATCAGCCTTTGGGTGAGGCGGCCATAATATTGCTGCGTGGATATCGGCCGCTCGCCGCCCTGCGATTCCGCCAATGGGTCGGCGTCATAGAGCAGCATCAGATCGAGATCGGACGCCGCCGTCATTTCGCGCCCGCCGAGCTTGCCCATGGCGACCACCGCGGCCGCGCCGCCCTCGATCGTTCCATGCGTATTGGCGAATTCGTCGCAGACCAGCGAGAAGAGCCCGGAAATCAGAGTTTCGGCGAGCCGCGAATAGGCGACGCCGGCCTCCGTCACTGACGCCGAGCCCGTCAGGATGCGAACGCCGATGAGGAATTTCTGCTCCTGTCCGAAAATGCGGGCGCGATCGAGCGCGTCTTCATACGAGCGCGCTTCCGCGAACTGCTCCGCGAGCCTCTGATCGAGCTCCGCTTGCGACGGCACGCTTTCGAAGAACGCAGGTTCGAGCAGCGCGTCCAATACGCGCGGGCGTCGCGAGATGGTCTCGGCGAGCTTTGGCGCTGCGCCCATGATCGCGGCGAGCAAATTGAGGAGGCGCGGCTGCGACGCCAGAAGCGAGAAGAGCTGCACGCCTGCCGGAAGTTTTGAGATGAGCCTGTCGAAGGCGAGAAAGCCCGCGTCGGCGTTCTCCGTTGCGGCGATTGCTTCGAGCAGGATCGGCGTGAGTTCGGTCAAGCGTTCGCGGGCCACGGTCGAGCGGGTGGCGGCGTAGCGGCCGAAATGCCAGCCGCGAATGGTGGCCGTCACGGTCTTCGGATTGGCGAAGCCCATAGTGGCGAGCGTCTCGATCGTGCCGGGATCGTCGTCGTCGCCGGTGAAAACGAGATTGCCGGCCGACGAGGAGAGTTGCGGCGCGCTTTCGAAAAGCTGGGCGTAATGGCGCTGCACCACGTCGAGCCGTGTAAGCAGCGCTTCGGCGAAATCGGCGTAGCCGGCAAAGCCCATCATTCGCGCAATGACGGCGACGCCTGCTTCAGTTCCGGGCAGCGTATGTTGCTGCTCGTCGTTGATCATCTGAATGCGATGCTCGATGTCGCGCAAAAACAGATAGGCTTCGCGAAGATCATCGCGCGCTTCAGGCGCCACCCAGCCGCTCTCGACGAGCTGGTCGAGCATCGCGAGCGTCTCGCGTCCGCGCAGGCGCCGATCGCGGCCGCCGGTGATGAGCTGCTGCGTCTGCACGAAGAATTCTATTTCGCGAATGCCGCCGCGGCCGAGCTTGATGTTGTGGCCGGCGACGGCGATCTTGCCGTGTCCCTTATGGGCGTGAATCTGCCGCTTGATCGAATGTACGTCGGCGATCGCGGCGAAGTCGAAATATTTGCGCCAGACGAAGGGCGCGAGCTCCTGCAGGAATTGCTCGCCGGCGAAAATGTCGCCGGCGACGGGCCGCGCCTTGATATAGGCGGCGCGCTCCCAGTTCTGGCCCATGCTTTCGTAATAGCTGAGCGCCGCTTCGAGCGGGATCGCGATCGGCGTTGCGCCCGGATCGGGACGCAGCCGCAGATCGGTGCGAAACACATAGCCGTCAACCGTGCGCTCGCTCATGATTTTCACGACGCGCTTCGTCAGTTTGACGAAAAAATCGACGTCTTCCGAAGGATCGACGAGCCGCGCGCGCGAACGGTCGAAGAAGACGATGAGATCGATGTCGGAAGAGTAATTCAGTTCATATGCGCCGCCCTTGCCCATGCCGAGAAAAATCCATCCCGATCCGCGTTCGGGGTCGCGCTGATCGGCGAGTTCGAGCTTGCCGGCGAGCGCGGCGGCGCGCAGCGTAAAGCGAATGGCGGCGGAAAGCGCGGCGTCGGCGATCCGGGTGAGCGCGCCCGTCGCCTCGGGCATGTCCCAGACTTTGGCGAGATCGGCGAGAGCGATGACGAGCGCGGCCTCTTGCTTGACGAGACGCAGCAGACGCATCAGCTCCGCTTCGTCTTGCGTTTCGATGCTCTGCGTCGATCCGATGAGGGCGTCGATGCGTTGTGCGGGATCGCTCGCGAGCGCGCGCGCCAGCCGCGCCGGATCACGCGCCGAAAGGTCGGCAAGATAGGGCGATGAGCCGAAGACGCCGAGCAGCAGATCGCGCGCCTTCGGCCGTTCTCGCAACAGCGCCGCAAGCGCGCCATCGGCTGCGCCGTCCTTCTCAAGAGCGCGCGCCAGCGCCGCTTCCGCCTTCTCGGGGTCGAGCGGCTCGATGAAGACTTTGGCGCGGTCGAGAAGGGCGTTGGCGTCCGACGTCAATTTGACCTTCCTTATAGGGCGTCGAGAGCGGCTTTGCGCCGGGAGATAATCCGGCTATGCCGTAAGTGAGTTTTTGAGAGTCGCAGGACGATCGTCAATGGAAAAAGCAGCCGCGCCTTCGCCCTTCGAAACGGCTCCATCGATCTCGGGCCTGCCTGAGATCGACATTAAATTCGCAAGTCGGGTAAACCCGACTTGCGGAGCCTTCTCAGGACAAGAATCCTTGATTCCGCAGAAGGAGCAGGCTTGACGCCGCCGCTCGCGTACGGAACGACGCGAGCAACAAGCTCCCTCATCTTGAGGAGCGTGCGGAGCACGCGTCTCGAAGGACGAGGAAGCTTGGCGCCAATGATGAGAAAGCTTTATGTCGCAAGAGGATGTCGCCGAGTTGCTCGCCCGCATCGCCGGCGCGCTGGAGCGGTTGGCGCCGCCGGAGCCTGACCCGCCCGATTTCTCCGCCGCCGAGGCGTTCGTCTGGCGCGCGGCGGGCGGGGCGTTCCATCCCGTCACCCGCGTCAATCGCGTCGATCTCGCGCTGCTCAAGGGCGTCGATCGCCAGCGCGACATGCTCTTTGCGAATACGGACCGCTTCGCGCAAGGGCTCCCCGCAAACAATGCGCTGCTATGGGGCGCGCGCGGCATGGGCAAGTCGTCGCTGGTGAAATCCGTTCACGGCGCGCTTGCCGGGAAGGGGCTGAAACTCATCGAAATCCATCGCGAAGATATTGAAGCTTTGCCCGCGCTGCTCGGCGCGCTGGCGCTAGCGCCGTTCCGCTTCATCGTCTTCTGCGACGACCTTTCCTTCGATGGCGCGGAGACGAGCTACAAGGCGCTCAAGACCGCTCTTGAGGGCGGCGTCGAGGGACGGCCGGACAATGTGCTGTTCTACGCCACGTCGAACCGACGCCATTTGCTGCCGCGCGACATGATGGAGAATGAGAGCGCCACCGCGATCCATCCCGGCGAGGCGATCGAGGAGAAAATCTCGCTCTCTGATCGCTTTGGACTTTGGGTCGGCTTTCACAATTGCAGCCAGGACGACTATCTGGCGATGGTCTTCGGTTACGCCGACCGTTTTGGCCTGAACGCGCCGGAGGCGACGATCCGCGCCGAGGCGCTGGAATGGTCGATCACGCGGGGCGGGCGTTCAGGCCGCGTCGCCTGGCAATATATTCAGGATCTGGCCGGGCGGTTGGGAAAGACGCTGGGATAATCGTCTGGCGTCATTGCCGGCGGGCCGAAGGCATGGCCGGGGATCCGAGATCGGCCCGAGATAGCCGCATTCCGACTAATACGGACGTTCCGGCGTGCATTCCGCGGTCGTGCATCGCGGCTTGTAGGCATAGGGGATCATGGCGGCGATAAACAGCAAGCCGCCCATGAT
>JBFXJV010000108.1:0-9282 GCA_050174515.1 Methylocystis sp. | reverse complement strand
TCACTAGCGGCCATCCGCCTCCTCCTGAGCCTGCCGTCCGCCCTTGCGGTCGGACTTCTGCTCCTGCCGCGCCTCATCGACGAAGACGGCGCGCGCTTCAAGCCGGCCGTGGCGGCGCTCGCGTTGATGCGCGCCCTCTTCGGTTTTGCGCTGCTTTATGTCACCGCGCTCTCGATCTTTCCCGCAGATCGTTCGGTCGATTTCGGCACGTTGCGGGAATTTGCCGTCAGCACCACTGTCGGCAACGCTTGGATTGCGACGCAACTGATCGCGTTTCTCTTCGCCGGTCTCGCGGCGGCGCGGCTCTTCTTCGCGTCAGAATTGCTCGATCGGGTGACGCTATGGGTCGGCGTCGTCGTCGTCGCCGTCGTTTCGGTGACTGGACATGCGGTCGATGACGGATTGCCGCGCTGGACGCAGGCGAGCTTCCTTCTCCATACCGCCGCCGGCCTCATCTGGCTTGGCGGATTGCTGGGGCTCGTGTGGTGGATGTACACGGCGCGCGGCAAGCCGCCGGAGGTCGCCGCGCAGCTCGCAGAACGTTGGTCCTTGATCGCCAAGATCGCCATGGCGATCGTCGCCGTCTCTGGATTTGCTATCGCCTGGGAGAACGTCGGCAGCATTCCCAACATGCTGGCGACGACCTATGGCCGGCTGTTGACGCTGAAGCTGTTATGTCTGTGCGGCGTTTTGCTCGCGGCGCTGGCGCTGGCGCGTTACATCACGCAACGGCCTGAAGGCGAATTCAACGTAGCCTGGTACGGCAAGGTCGGGGCGGGGGAATCGGTCTTCGCGCTGTTGCTGCTGTCGATCGCGGGCTATATCGCAGTCATTACGCCTGCCGCGCATGAGACCATTCTCTATTGGCCGCTGCCGTTTCGGCTGTCCTATGACGCGACGTGGGGACAGAACCCGGCGATGTTCAGCACCATCTGGTGGTGGGGCGTTGGGGGCGTCGTTCTCGCAATAATCGCCGCGCTTGTTTGGTGGACGCCGAGAACGCGCGAGTATCGCCTTTATGCGACGCCGGCTGTCTCCGCCGCGGCGTTGATCTCGCTCGCAGTGTCCTTTGCAACCGAGGCCTATACCGATACTTACGACGATCCGACGCAGGACTACACGGCGGAATCGGTCACGCGCGGGCTCACGCATTTCAAGGAAAACTGTATCGCCTGCCACGGCGATCAGGGCGAAGGCAATGGTCCGCTCGCCAAGGATCTCAAGAACGCGCAAGGGCTCCCCGTGCAGCCCGCCGACCTGACGGCTCCTCACGTCGGCACGCATACGATCGGCGACATTTTCCACTGGCTGACTCATGGCGGACAAAGCGGGGTCATGCCGGGTTTTGGCGATCAGCTCGACGTCGACGATCGGTGGGACGTGATCAACTTCCTGCTGATGATCTCCTATTCGAACCGCGCGCGCTTCATGAGCGCTCAACCGATGATTCAATGGCTGATCGCGCCCGACTTCGCGCTCATCGATCCTGAGGAGGAGGTGACCTCGCTCTACAGGCTGCGCGGCGTGCCGACGTTGATCTCCTTCGCGCGCTGCGGGTCGCCGAATGGCGATCCGAAGGAGCGCGCCGAAAGCGTGAAGATCGCGCATGAGGCCGCCAAAGCCGCAGGCGCGAACCATGTGACGATCTATGACGCGGCCTGTCCGCAAGAGGCGAAAGGCCGGGAGCCCGTCCATCCCAAGCAGGTCGAGGTCGCCTATTCGGTGATCAATCGCTACCCCAATGTGCTGCCGTCAGAGGAGATTGAAGAGGCGCATTTTGTCGTCGATCGCTCGGGCTATGTTCGGGCGCGTTTCCGCAGTTTCGCGCCTGACGACGGAAACCCCCAGAAATTGGCTGGACTTGTCGCCGAGTTCGCCCGCGAACCCTTCGTCGAAATCAGTTTGCACTCGCATTAGGTCGCCCTGCCTCCAGGGCTTTTCGCAGCGCACTCCGGCGCGCCACATTGTCGCACGTGTGACTATCGCGCGGTGGTTTCGGAGGGATGCGTCGTTCGTCATGATGCAGCGAGGCCGGCGGAGAACAGTCCGGCGCAGAAAGGGAGAAGCGAGATGCTAAAGCGGCGTGATTTTTTGCTGACCGGAGGGACTCTCTTGACGGGGACGGCGCTTGGGCTCTTCGCCTCGCGCGGCCCGGCCTCAGCTCATGAATATGACGTGGGTAAACTGAAAGTGGAGCATCCCTGGCTCCGCGCGCCGGTCGACGGCGACAACAAGGCGCAGTTCTATGCGATGCTGCACAACAATGGCGCGACGCCCGACAAGCTCATCGCCGTCAAATCGGAAAAGTTCGGCAAAGCCGAGATCCACGGCGACGCCAAGAAGCTCGACCTCATCACGCCGATCGTTCTGCCGCCCAAGACGCTGCTCACGCTCGCGCCCGGCGGCGCGTATGTCGCGCTCCTCGACATCAAGAAACATCTCGAGGTGGGCTGGGGCCTGGAGATGACGCTCGTCTTCGAAAAGGCCGGCGAAGTGGAAATCGATGCGGCGATCGATGCGCCGGATGCGGCGCATGCGCATGACGCCGAAGCAATGGAGCGCTGGCAGAAGGCCCATGGCCAGGATTCGGCCGGTCCCAAGGAAGGGAAGGCGCACCATGAGGAGCATCACGAGCATCACATGGATAAGACGTGATCGCTGGCTCTTGAAGCCCGCGGACAACGCCCTGCCAAAGCAAAAACCGGCCGCTCAAACGGCGGCCGGTTTTCTGGGGCGAGATCGCAAAAAAGATTGCGCGCGTCATCGGACGCGCGCCTTCTTAAATTAGCTGCGAAATCCTGGAACCGATCAGCGGTCGATCGTCACCAGCCGACCGGCGAAGGCGCCGCTGTCGGTCGCTACGGGCGTAGCGTTCTGTGCAGGCGAGCTGATCGGCAGGGCGAAGCCGAGAACGAACGCGGCAGTCGCCATCGCGGCAACAAGAAGGAGTGAAACTCGGAACTGGCGGCGCGCCGACTCCCTGTCGAAGCTACGCGTGAAGGCCGGCTCCATCTGATCTTCAAATTTATCAACGAGCGACATTGTCCCTGATCCTCTCGCATTCGCCCTTTTGTAACGCTTGCGCCTCTCCCCAGGGCGCGCGCGCGATTAACTCGCGTCGCTGCGTTCTCAAGACAGAAACGAGGATGGGCTAAAAAAGTTGCATGACTTTTCAGAAATTTTATAAATTTTTAAGCAGCCCGTGAAATCATGTTAACGTTTGGCAATATTGATTTGATCAAGTTGAACCAAGTCTTCGTGGCCGATTCAGCTATTCTCCCTTGAGTCCGTTGTTTTTCCTGATAAAAAACGGAGCCCCAGCTGACCGGTTGCGAATGGCGAAGCAAGCCTTCCGGCGCGCGCCATCGCTCAAGCCCGCGCGAAAGTCTCGACAGTCTTCGCCGATCGGTCCGAAGCGGCGAGCCTCGCGAATCTCCGAGCCTCGCAAATCTTCCAGCCTCGTAAATCTCGTTGCGGCTCTCGGGCGCGCAAATTATGGTGCGGCGCACTCTCCCTCCGCAGGAAGCCTGACGCAATGACCTTTCTCGCCCGCGCCCTGTCGCGCGTGAAGCCCTCGGCGACAATCGCCGTCACTCAGAAAGCGCGCGACTTGCGCGCCCAGGGGCGGGAGGTGATCAGCCTCTCCGTCGGCGAGCCAGACTTCGATACGCCAGCGCATATATGCGTCGCGGCAAAAGCAGCGATCGATCGCGGCGAGACTCGCTATCCGCCGGTGCTCGGCATTCCCCCGCTGCGTGAGGCGGTCGCCAAGAAATTCAAGCGGGAGAACGGCCTGGACTACAAGGCCTCGGATACGATCGTCGCGAGCGGCGGCAAGCATATTCTGTTCAACGCCTTTCTCGCGACGCTCAACCCCGGCGATGAAGTCATCGTTCCGGCGCCCTATTGGGTGAGCTATCCCGAGATGGTGGCGATCTGCGGCGGAACGACGGTCTTCGTCGAAACGCGGATGGAGGACGGCTTCAAGCTCCAGCCCGAGGCGCTCGAGCGCGCCATCACGCCTCAGACCAAATGGCTGGTGCTCAACTCTCCTTCGAACCCTTCCGGCGCGGCCTATGCTTTCGACGAGATGAAGAAAGTCACCGACGTTCTCATGCGCCACCCGCAGGTGCATGTCCTCACCGACGACATCTACGAGCATCTGGTCTATGGCGACTTCAAATTCGTCACGCCGGCCCAGGTCGAGCCGGCGCTGATCGAGCGCACGCTGACCATGAACGGCGTCTCCAAGGCCTACGCCATGACCGGCTGGCGCATCGGCTACGCCGCCGGGCCGAGCGCCCTGATCAGGGCCATGGACCTGCTCCAGGGGCAGCAGACTTCGGGCGCCTGTTCGATCGCGCAGTGGGCGGCACTCGAGGCGCTCGATGGGCCGCAGGACCATCTGGCCGTCTTCCGCCAGGCCTTCCAGGAACGCCGCGACCTCGTGGTGTCGATGCTCAACCAGGCCAAATATCTAAAATGCCCGACGCCCGAAGGCGCCTTCTATGTGTTCCCCTCCTGCGCCGACGCCATCGGCCGAAAGACGCCGAGCGGGAAGGTCATCGAAACCGACGAGGATTTCGTGACCGAACTTTTGGACACGCAGGGAGTCGCCGTGGTGCAGGGCTCGGCCTTTGGCGTCGGCCCAAACTTCCGGGTGTCATATGCCGCGTCGAACGCTTTGCTCGAAGATGCCTGCCGAAAGATCCAGACGTTCTGCGGAAGCCTCGTCTAACCCTGACAATCCATTGCGCATGGCGCGCGCCAGCCTAAACTGACGCGAGGCGCGTCAGGCGGCGGCCGTGTGCGAGCGCTTCGCCAACAGAGCGACGTCTCGCGCCAGGGAGCGCGGAACCGGGTTGCCGGCTGGTCGACCTTTGGCCGACAGGCGGCGCCTTCGAGATCGCGCTGCGTTCGGGCGGACTCGCCTGAACGCAGATAACGTGATCGATTCTAATGATTTAGAGCGCGCTTTACGCGAAATGCCGGTTCCTGTTTTTTCGCGAGCCGCGCTCTAGCGGGAGACTGCACATGACGATTTTCGCTCTCCTTTTCCTCGCTCTGCTCAGCGCGCTGGTCGCCTATATCTCCCTCCTGCCGGATAGTTTCCGCATCGCGCGCTCGACGACAATCGACGCGCCGCCGGAGACCGTATTCCGGCACATCTACGACTTTCACAATTGGCGCGACTGGTCGCCCTGGGCCAAGCTCGATCCCGATATGAATGTCGAATATGGAGGGACGCCGCAGGGCTATGGCGCGACCTATTCCTGGTCGGGGAACAAGCAGGTTGGCGTCGGCCGCATGGAGATCATCGAGAGCCGTCAGGGCGAACGCGTTCGCATCAAGCTCGACTTCGAGAAGCCGTTCAAGGCCACGAATGACGTGCAATTCGATCTCAAGCCGATGGGCGAAGACCGAACGGAGGTCACCTGGGCGATGTCCGGCCGCCACGAATTCATCGGCAAGGCGATTTATAAATTCTATAACATCGACAGGGCGGTCAGCGCGCAATTCGAGAAGGGTCTCGCCGATCTCAAACGGGTCGTCGAGTCGCAACCAAAGATCGCCGCAGGGTGATCCGCTGCGCCTGGGCCCAAAAAAAACGCGGCTCGTCAGTTATACGAACTCCGGTTGAACCGTTCGCTTGGAGCTTGTCATTCCCGGCAGGTCGAAGGCCTGACCGGGAATCCAGAGCCAAACCAAGAATGTTGGTCTTGCACTGGATTCCCGATCGCGCGCTTTGCGCGCGTCGGGAATGACAGCCGAACGGTTCAACCGGAGTTCGTATTAGATCACGCTGCGTTTAGGCGGAATCGCCTAAACGCAGATGACGTGATGGATTCCTAAAGTTTAGAGCGCGTTTTGCGCGAAAAACCGGAGTCCATTTTTTCGCGGGCCGCGCTCTCGGGCGAGCCGCGCGAAGAGCGGAAAGGAAGTCGCGCTACATCGCGGCGTCGAACATTTCCTCCACATGCTCCCAATTGACGAGATGGTCGAGGAACGCCTTCAGATAGTCGGCGCGGCGATTGCGATAGTCGATGTAATAGGAGTGCTCCCAGACGTCGGCGACAAGGATGGGCGCCGCGCCATGGATCAGCGGATTCTCGGCGTTTGGCGTCTTGCGAATGGCGACTTTTCCGTCCTTCGCTTCGAGCCAGACCCAGCCGGAGCCAAATTGCGCCAGCCCTTCCTTCTGGAAGTCTTCGCGGAATTTGTCGACTGAGCCAAAAGAGTCGATGATCGCCTTCTCGACCTTGCCGGGAATGGCGCCGCCGCCGTTCGGCTTCATCCACTTCCAATAGTGGTGGTGGTTGTAGTGCTGGGCGACGTTATTGAAGATCGGCGTGTTACGGTTATAGGCGGTGGCGATCACCTCCTCGATCGGCTTGCCCTCATATTCGGTGCCTTTGATCAGATTATTGGCGTTCGTGACATAGGTCGCGTGATGCTTGTCGTGATGATACTCGAAGGACTCGCGCGAAAGATAAGGCTGCAGAGCGTCGTAGGGATAGGGTAGATCTTCCAGGGTGAAGGACATAATTCTCTCCCGAATAAGTTAGCCGAGCATAGACTGTCAGCCTCAGCTGCACGCGTTACCTAAACCCCTGCGCGACAGGCGGCAATATCGCGCGATCGCCGACGGCGCCGCTATGTTAGCTTTTTTGGCGACAAAAAAAGCATGACTCGGCGACGACCGAGCCATGCTGCAATCTTCGGGCCGCTTCCTTAGAGCGCTTCCCGATCACATGGAATCATGTGATCGATAAGGAATCGCTCAAAATCAGAATGTTGGAGCAGGTTCTCTTCGAAAAAGTCTGTCAACTTTTTCGGAACCTGCTCTAGGCTATTGCGTCGCCCGTTTGCGTTTTCTTTTTGGCGCCGGCGTGCAGCGCCCACCACAGTAGTCCGACCAGCGAAAAGAAGCCGACGCCGTAGAGGATGTATTCGATCATTCCCCAAAAGGTGTAGAGACCTACTGAGAACGGAAAGCGCGACACCCATTCATTGCCGAGATCGTCGCGCACTGTGACGATTCCCACATAATGTCCGGCCTGTTTGAAGTCGTGCTCGAAGGTCATGGCGCCGTTGCGATAGACCTTCGGCGCGAGATAGGCGACCGTGACCGCGTCGAGGTTGGCCTTTTCCTTCTCCTCTCCCACGTCTTTCACGACGCGGATGCCGATCGCCATGTCTCGAAGATCAGGCGATACGGCGGTGAGCGCGATCACGGTCGGCCCGGTATTGGCGATGTCCTCGCAAAACTCCGCCTCTTCGCCGGAGCGTTGATAGCCAATGAAATGCATTGTATTCGGACCGATACGCAACACGCATTCGTCTTGCTCAAGCGCCACGCCGCCATGCGCGAAGGCGCTTGTCGGCGCAGCAAGATTGGCCGCAGCCGCGATCACTGCGCCGGCGAACAGGCCGCGCGCCCAACTTAAACTCGCCATTTAGTTTCTCCCCAGGAGCGTCGACATTGTTCCGGCCCCTGCCGGACGCTACTCCCGCCGCTGTATGTCGGCGCTTGAGACGAAGAGGTTTGTATTGGTTGATAAAATTACGATGCGTCATCTTGACACATCTTATCCATAATATTAACATATTGAAAATAAAGTGATAATTCTTGAGAAGGCGTCACGCGTGCGAATTTTCCTACCACTATATCTTGATGTGAAACTACATTACATACATATATATGCGTTTTTTGGCTTGCCGACGATGGCGGAACTTATTCTCGACATAAAGTATTATGCTGAGATTATTTCTTGTAACATTCGACCTTCGTCGTGGATTGTGGCGATGAGCCCGGCTTGTGATAGTTTCCCGGCCGAACCAAAACCTGAAGGATGACGATGAAACGTCATGGCCTAGGCGTCACCTTCCTTGGGCTCGCGCTTGCGTCCGCCGGCCTCTATGGCATGTGGACGGGTTGGGACTACATTCAGCTCGAGCGCGGTTGGAGCCTGTTCATCGGCGGCGCGACGGCGGTCTCGGGCGGCGTGGTCACAATCGCGCTTGGGCGTGCGATTCGCATGCTGGGTCGCATCGCCGATCATGCGCCGGCGACGCAAGCGAGCGCCGAGATAAAATCGCCGGCGGCGGAGAAGTCGATTGAGCGCGCGCCGTCGAAGGATCAGGAGGCGGCCGCTGCGCGCGCGCCGTCGAAGCCGCCCGTCGAAGTCGACCGTTACAGCGCCAGCGGCTCGGTCTATGTGATGTTTTCCGACGGTTCGGTAGAAGTGCAGACCGACGGACGCTCGCAGCGATATCCTTCGCTCGCGGCGCTGCGCGCCGAAACTGGCGTGCGCGGCGGATAAGAGCGCTCAATTGCGCGCCGCGCCCCACATCAGGAACAGCGCCGCGTCGCCTGGCATGCCTTCGGGAAAGTCGATGATTTGCGCCGCGATGCGAAAGCCGCGCGGATGCAGTTCATTGCGCCAGCGCTGAAAGACGTCGGCCGGCTCGCCGCGCAGAGTCGTCGGCCATTTGAGGTCAGGCGCATTTATCGCGCGTCCGCCGTCCACGCAAAGCTGCGACGGAAAGCGGATGAGCAAATGTTCGGTGAGCCCGGCAGCCGCGCTGCGCCGCGCCTGCTCCAGCATCGCCCGCCACTGGGCCTCGGTCAGTCGCTGACCTGCAAGTTCACGGATGCGTTGATCGCGCAGTTCCATCGCCATACGCCGATGCTCGGCGCGCTCCAGTTCGAGTTGGCGCTCATGGGCCGCCACGAGTTCGCGAAATTCCGAGGCTGTCGCGACGGCGCAGCGGTCGCTGGCTTGCTGCGAAATCGAGATGAGCGGACGACGGCGATGCGCCTCCAGCGCCATGGCGGAAAAGCCGCCCTTCATCGCCTCCGTGACTTCCTTGCGGAGCAGGAGGCCGATGATTTTATGGCCTTCGACGACAGGGATCCGTTTGAGGCTGTGGCTCTCCATAATCCGCGCAATGTCGGGAATTTTGGCGACGTCGGGAATTGAGATCGCCGGAGTCGTCATCACTTCGCGCAGCGCGCGCCCATTGGCGCGAAAGACGGGCTTCGGCCTGTCGCGCAGGAGAAACGCCGGAATGGCGCCCAGGTCGGGGAGGGGTTGAATGCGCGTCTGTTCGAGATTGCTGCGCGTTACAATGCCGATCGGCGCGAGGTCGTCGTCGACGACCGGCACAGCGCCGAGCCCACAGTCAGCGAGAAGCTTCGCGACGTAGTCGAGGTCTGCATCCGCCGTGACATAAGGAAATTCGCTGTTCATCAGATCGCGCGCGATCATGCCGCCGCCT
>JBFXJV010000107.1:0-9283 GCA_050174515.1 Methylocystis sp. | reverse complement strand
CTCGCCCCCTGCCTCCATACGCGCCGCGCCTCCCCTACTGGTAGGGGGCGTCGGCGCCGTCAGGCGCCGTGTCCGAGAGAACAGAGTCCGCCGTCCGGGGACGTGGCGGTTGTCGGAGCAGACGGCTCTTGGAGAAAGACCGTGTCCGGGATGTCTCAACGGCCCGACTGCAATTCGCTCTTATCGCACTCGGCCGAGTAACGGAGCCGAGGCGTCCCGGACCGCCCTCTTCCAACCCGCGTCGAAAGGCGGCGGGGCTTCCGATGCTGCGCAATGCGAGGTGGGGCGACAGCGCGGATGAAACTGTCGGCAGCGGCGCCGCCTCACTTCATGCTAGTCGTCGCGATCGAGGGTGAAGCCGACTTTCAGCACCACCTGATATTCGGCGACCACGCCCTTATTGATGTTGCCGCGAATCTGCACGACTTCGAACCATCGCAAGTGACGCAGGGTTTCGCCGGCGCGCTTGAGCGCGGCGCTCACGGCGTCCTCGACGCTGTCGGGCGAAGCGCCGACGAGTTCGACGATCTTATAGACATGGCCTTCCATCTGCGGCTCCCACAATTTAAGATTGTGAACGACTTGCCTGCAATAGGTAGGCCATTCCCCGCGATGGCGTAGCGTCAGCTCAATCGGTCGCCGAAAAGAAACTCCATCGCCCGATCGAGCCTGATGTGCGGGAGCGGCAGCGGCTTCCCGTCGGCGCCGAGCGCCGCGACCGGCGGCCTGAATTTGAGAAAGCGGAATTCGGCCTCTTCGTCGGAAACCGCCAGCGCTTCGCCACGAAACACGTCGCCGGGATCGGCCGGTAGTTCGCCGGGAAAAATCGCGCCTTCCGCGACGCCGTCAAAAACTTCATCGCCAATATGCTCGCCCGCGGCCGGGACGCCGACGATCGCGGAAAGCTTTTCGCCCTCGTGGCGCACCATCGCTTCGCGCGTCGCCCGAACGGCGGCGAGCGCGATTACGTCGATCGTCGCGCCGACTCCCTCGGCGCGCTCGATGGCGCGGGCGGTCAGGTGACGCAGGATCGCCTCGAGCCGGTCGTGGCTGGTGTGATGCAGATGGTCGGCCTTTGTCGCGGCGAAGAGAATGCGGTCGATCTTGGGCCGAAAGATCGTCGAGAAGAGATTGGCGCGGCCGGTGCGAAACGCCATGAGGACGCCGGTCAGCGCGGTTTCGAGATCGCGCACCGCCTCCGGTCCGGAGTTCAACGCCGCGAGCGCGTCGACGAGCACGATCTGACGGTCGAGCCGCGCGAAATGATCCCGAAAGAAGGGCCGCACCACCTGCGACTTATAGGCTTCGTAGCGGCGCTCCATTTCGCGCCCGAGGCTGCGATAGGGAAACTCTTCGCCCTCGGCTACGGGCAGCGGCGCGAAGGTCAGCGCCGGCGAGCCTTCGAGATCGCCGGGCATCAGAAATCGTCCGGGCGGCAGGCTCGACAGCGCAAAACGGTCGGAGCGCGCGAGACGCAGATATTGAGTGAACGTCCGCGCCAGACTCTGCGCGGTTTCCTCCTCGTAACGCGCTTTGACGTCGGTCTGCGCCGTCAGGCCGCGCCACTCGCTTGCGATCATCGCGCGCGCCGAAACGCTCGCCGCCTCCAACGTCTCATGCGACCATTGCGCGTAGGATTTGCCCAGCAGCGGCAGGTCGAGCAGCCATTCACCGGGGTAGTCGACAATATCGATGTCGAGCCGCGCCGGCCCCTGGTTGAAGCCTTTGCGCAGCGACCAGCCTTTGGCGCGATATTCGAGCGACACCCGTAATTCGGAAATGCGCCGCGTCGACTCCGGCCAATGCCGGTCCGCTCCGGCGAGCGCCGCGAGATGTTCCTCGTAAGCGAAGCGCGGCACGCTGTAATCGGGCTGCGGGTCGAGATGCGCCGAAAGGACGCGGCTTTCGGCGAGCGGACGAAACACCGGCAGCCGAGTTTTGCTGTCGACGCCCTTATCGCCGCGCGCCGAAAGCGCGCGCGTGAGATGATGCACCAGCGCGGTGATGAAGACGGTCTTGCCGGAGCGCGACAGGCCGGTGACGCCAAGCCGCAGTCTGCCGCCTGCGAGAAAATCCGCGACGCTCTCGGCGGCGACGCGGGTTTCGAACATAAGATCGGAAAATTGCGACAAGGGCGCTCCAGTCAATCGTCTCGCAAGATATGGTCGCGCCACATCTAATCCAAAGGCGCCGGAATTGAACAGAGCGCATCCAAACCTCGGCGCGGCGCGTTATTACGATAGGCCTTGCAGATCGGGACGGCGATGTCGGCGCATGTTTTCAAATTCGACGAAAGCTGGGACATTCCTGGCGCCAGCGTTGAAGAGGTCTATGACGTGCTGGCGCGCGGCGAACTCCTGCCGCAGTGGTGGAAGGGAGTCTATTTCGACGCCGAGCGGCTGACGTCGGGCGATGCGCCAGAGGTCGGCGCAAGGCTGCGGGCGAAGGTGCGCGGCTTTTTGCCCTTCACCCTCAAATTCACGATCGAAGCGACGCAACTGAAGCCGCCGTGCAAGGTGGCGGTCCGCGCCTGCGGCGATCTCGACGGCGCCTGGAGCGCGACGCTAACCCAGCGCGGCGACGATGTTCATATCGCGCTCCTCTTCGAGGCGAAAATCGACCGTCCGGGCATGCGTTTCCTCGCGCCCTTCCCTTGGCCGCTTTTCGCCCTCAATCACTATTGGACGACTCCGCGGGGAGAGAGAGGACTGAGGGAATATCTCAAGGCGCGCCGCAGCGATCGCTCCCCTTCCCTCATTCAGCGCTTTGACATCGGCACATAATCGCGCTGTTTCTCGCCCGTATAAAGCTGGCGCGGCCGGCCAATGCGCGAACCCTGGTCCTCGATCATCTCCTTCCACTGCGCGATCCAGCCGACGGTGCGCGCGACCGCGAACAGCACGGTGAACATCGCGGTGGGGAAATTCATCGCCTTGAGCGTGATGCCGGAATAGAAGTCGATGTTGGGATAGAGCTTCTTTTCGATGAAATATTCGTCGTGCAGCGCGATGCGCTCGAGCTCCAGCGCGACATCGAGCAGATCATCCTTGACGCCGAGCTCGTTCAATACTTCGCGCGTCGTGCGCTGCATGATCTTCGCGCGCGGATCGTAGTTCTTATAGACGCGATGGCCAAAGCCCATCAGTCGGAACGGATCATTCTTGTCCTTGGCGCGCGCGATGAACTGAGGAATGCGGTCCGGCGTGCCGATTTCGCCGAGCATCTTCAACACCGCTTCATTGGCGCCGCCATGCGCCGGCCCCCAGAGCGAGGCGATGCCCGCCGCGATGCAGGCGAAGGGGTTGGCGCCCGATGAACCGGACAGTCGCACGGTCGAGGTCGACGCGTTCTGCTCGTGATCGGCGTGCAGGATGAAAATGCGGTCGAGCGCGCGCGACAGCACGGGATTGACCTTGTATTCCTCGCAGGGAACCGCGAAACACATGCGCAAAAAGTTCGACGTGTAGTCGAGATCGTTCTTGGGATAGACGAAGGGCTGGCCGATCGAATATTTATAGGCCATCGCCGCGAGCGTCGGGATTTTCGCGATCATGCGCGTCGACGCCACCATGCGCTGGGTGGGATCGGCGATATTGGTCGAGTCGTGATAGAAGGCCGAAAGCGCGCCGACCGAGGCGACCATCACCGCCATCGGATGCGCGTCGCGGCGGAAGCCCTGGAAAAAGCGCGCCATCTGCTCATGCACCATGGTGTGGCGCGTGATGCGATAGTCGAAATTGGCTTTTTCAGCGGCCGACGGCAGCTCTCCGTAGAGCAGCAGATAGCAGGTTTCGAGAAAGTCGCCATGTTCGGCGAGCTGTTCGATCGGATAGCCGCGATAGAGCAGAATGCCCTCTTCGCCGTCAATGAAGGTGATTTTCGATTCGCAGGACGCGGTCGACGTGAAGCCCGGATCGAAGGTGAACATGCCGGTTTCCGCATAGAGATTGCGGATATCCGCAACAGATGGCCCCAGCGTTCCATCCATTACTGGTAAGTCGACCGATGTGTCGCCGATCGTGAAGATACCGTTCTTCTCCGGCATGCCCGCTTCCCTCTCAAACGTCCCGCCTCGCGACGAGCCGGTTCGCGGCGCGACGCGCGGCGAAGGCTAAGCATGAATTGCGTCGCATTCGCGATGTCGTCGCACCCTGTGCACGCCGATGCGATTTCAGATCATTTGTGCGGCGCAAAAAGCTATATCAACCGCTAGCCCTGTCAAGCAGGCGCTATGTTTCTTGCGCGTCATTCCTTGCTTGCCCATCTTCCTGTGGCGCGCAAATCGGCGCGGCGCCGAAAAACGCGTCAGCGAATTTCGCCGGCTTAAAAATCAAGACCGCACAAGACGCTATTCGCCGATCGCCTGGTCGGAAATTCGCGCGAGACTTTCCTCACGACCCAGGATTTCGAGCACGTCGAAAATGCCTGGCGACGTCGCGCGCCCGGTGAGCGCCGCGCGCAGGGGCTGCGCGAGATCGCCGAGTTTGACGCCGAGCGACGTCGCGAGATCGCGCACGACGGCTTCGGTGGCCGCAGCCGTCCAGTCCGGCAAGGCCGCAAACTGTTCTACAAGCGTCGCGAGCCGCGCGCGCGCTTCCGTCGACAGCAGTTGAGTCGCCTTTGCGTCGAGAGACAAAGGGCGCTGCGCGAACAGAAAGCCGGCGCCGTCGAGCAGTTCGTTCAAGGTTTTCGCACGCGCCTTGAGGCCGGGAAGCGCGGCGCGCAACTGCGCGCGTTTCCTCTCGTCCAGTTCCTGCGCGACAGCATCGCCGCCTTCGAGATAGGGAAGCGTCGCAATCAGCGTTTCGAACAGTTCGTCGTCGTCGCTGTCGCGCAAATAATAGCCGTTCATATTTTCGAGTTTGGCGTAGTCGAAGCGCGCCGGCGAGCGATGCACCTGCGCGAGATCGAACGATTCGATCATCTCCTGCGTGGTGAAAAACTCCCTGTCGCCCTGCGACCAGCCGAGGCGCACGAGATAGTTGCGCAGCGCCGCCGGCAGATAGCCCATGGCGCGATAGGCGTCGACGCCGAGCGCGCCGTGGCGCTTCGAGAGCTTGGCCCCATCCGGCCCATGGATCAGCGGAATATGCGCGAAGGCCGGCGCCCGCCAGCCCATCGCTTCATAGATATGCGTCTGCCGCGCCGCATTGGTGAGATGATCGTCGCCGCGAATGATCTGCGTGACGCCCATGTCGTGATCGTCGACGACGACGGCGAGCATATAGGTCGGCGCGCCGTCCGAGCGCAGAAGAACGAAATCGTCGAGATCCTTGTTCTGGAAGACGACGCGCCCCTGCACGGCGTCGTCGACGACGGTTTCGCCATCCTGGGGCGCCTTTATGCGCACGACATAGGGCGCGCCCGCAGGCGCTTCGGCGGAGTCGCGATCGCGCCAGCGGCCGTCATAGCGCCAAGGACGCTTTTCCGCCTTGGCCGTCTCGCGCATCTTCTCAAGCTCCTGCGCCGTGGCGTAGCAGCGATAGGCCCTGCCCTGCGCCAGCAGCGCTTCGGCGATCTCGGCGTGGCGCGCGGCGCGGGCGGACTGGTAGACGATGTCGCCGTCCCAATCGAGGCCGAGCCATTTGAGCCCGTCGATGATGGCGTCGATCGCCGCCTGCGTGGAGCGTTCACGGTCGGTGTCCTCGATGCGCAGCATCATCCGCCCGCCGCGCTTCCTGGCGTGGAGCCAGTTGAAGAGCGCCGTGCGCGCGCCGCCGATATGTAGAAAGCCGGTGGGCGACGGAGCGAAGCGGGTGACGACCTGTGACATGAGCGCCGCAAATTCCTCGATATTTGTGGGAGCCGGACCGTCTAACACGCGAGACGCGCGGCGAACATAGAGCGCCACCATGATCGCTTAACCAAAGCGTGAACATAAGACTGGCAATGTTACACTTGACATACCGAAACCCAAAGGGTAGATATTGAGCCATAGGAGATTTCGCTATGGCCGCCTCGGTTCTTAACGCCCGACACTTCCAAAACGAAGACGCCGCTTTCGCCTATGTCGAGGCGCGTCTTTGGCCGAACGGCCCGGTCTGCCCCCATTGCCGGAACGCGGATGAGAAGCGGCTGCGCCGGATGCAGGGCAAGACCACCCGCAAGGGCCTCATCAAGTGCTACGAGTGCGGCAAGCCCTTCACCGTGCGCATGGGCACCATCTTCGAATCGTCGCATCTGGCGCTGCATCTTTGGTTGCAGGTCATTCATCTGATGTGCGCCAGCAAGAAAGGCGTTTCGACCCGCCAAATTCAGCGGATGCTTTCTTGCAGCATGAAAACCGCGTGGTTTCTTACTCACCGCATCCGCGAAGCTATGAAGGCCGGCGACTTGGCGCCCATGGGCGGCGCCGGCGGGATCGTCGAGATTGACGAAACCGTTATCGGCAAGGTCGATGGCGCGCCTAAGAAGATCGTCGGCGGGCGCAGTGGCTTCCGCAATGTCGCTTTCACTCTTGTCGAACGCGGCGGCGCGGCGCGCTCATTCCATGTGGACGGCGTGACCATGGCGACTTTGCTTCCGATCATTCGCGCCAACGTCGCCGAGAACAGCACTGTCATGACCGATGAATTCGCGAGCTATCAGCATCTCGGCAAGGAGTTTGGTCGTCACGCTTCGGTCAATCACAGCGCCGATGAATATGTCCGCTACACCAACGCCTTGATGTTCCCGAGCGGCAAGCCCTACACCATCCACACCAACACCGTGGAAGGCTATTTCAGCGTCTTCAAACGCGGCATGAAGGGCATTTACCAGCATTGCGCGGAAAAACATCTTCACCGCTATCTTGCCGAGTTCGACTTCCGGTATTCAAATCGCGCGAAGCTCGGCATAGATGACGTGACGCGAGCCGATATTGCGCTGCAAGGCTTCAAGGGCAAGCGGCTCACTTACGAAACGACTCGTCACTGAGAGGCCGTATGGCAAAAGCCGACACCGCAAAACCAAAAGCGAAGGCGAAAACTAAACCCAAGCTGACGGACAAGGAGCGCCATAAGCGCTTTGTCGAAATGGCGCACAGCGTGGAGGCGGACGATCGCCCAGAAGCATTTGAACGAGCGTTCGAACTTGTCGTTCAAGCCGGCAAACCTAAGCCGCCATCTCAGCCATAAATTGTTTAACATGGTCAAATATTGATCTAGCAGTATGCTGGTCATACCACGCTCGCGAATGTGTAGAGTGGTTACGCCATGCATCTTTAAAGTAACGAAATTGCACTGCAGCTGCGCTGTAATGTCTAAGTTTTTCAGTTTTTTGTGGAGATTTTGGCAGCTTCTCCAACTCCCGGACACTTTTTTCAATTTGATCAAGTATATTCTTCCAGTTTTCGAGTTCGAAATTTTTTAAACCAATTTCACCGGCAAATGCGCGGAGCCCATGTTCCAGGGCGCGCATTAAATGGAAAACGGAAGCATTATGCTCTGCAAGCGCAAGACAGCGTGCCGCCGCGCGAATATCGTCTGATGCGTCAGGAAAAGCGGCATGGACGGTTTCGCCGAATGGCATACAGTCTTCATAAAAATAATTTTTATCAGCCGCATCTATTTGGAAATATAAATTTCTTGTTAAATCTGTAACAACGTTATTGAAAAGAGAAACGCAGTATCTACACATATCTTGTGGCGGTATATTGTCATATTGCTCTAGAAGCCTATCAACTTCTTTACGAACTACATATGACGCAGAATATCTATATATCTCTGTCTTTAGTTCTTTAAGGGCATCCTTTAGCCGCGCGTGTGCCTCCGCACCTGGATTCCAAAACAACATCGAGTTCTCACGCGCAACCGTAGATAACGCGACAGCAAGCACAGGGGCGTGAAAGCGCAGCAAGTCAAAGACGCTCCAAATCCTGCCGGGCACGAACGGATCGTGCGCTTTCGATTCGGCGCTTGAAACGCTACCGCTAGCGCCGTGGTCTGTAAAGTGTAACGTCATGATAAGAGGGCTATATCCCCTCTAGACATGTAGAGCGATTTATGCGATAACATCGACATGAGCACGAAGCCTACCACCCTCAAGCAGTTTCAGAAGCGGTTCCCCGATGATGACGCCTGTTTAGAGCACATCATGCGGACCCGCTATGGCCAACGTTTCGCCTGTGAGAGCTGCGACCGCGAAGCCCACTTCTATCGCGTCAAGGGACGGCGCTGCTACGAATGCGAGCATTGCGGCTATCAAATCTACCCGACCGCCGGAACGCCCTTCGAAAAGACGCGCACGCCTCTGACGGACTGGTTTTTCGTCATGTTCCTGTTCACGGCCTCGCGCAATGGCGTCGCCGCGAAAGAGGTCCAGCGCCAGATCGGCGTGACCTATAAAACCGCATGGCGCATGTGCAAGGAAATCCGCACCTACATGGGGATGGTCGATGGCGACCGTCCGCTAGGCGGTGTGCGCCCTTTCTCGCCGGTCGTCGAAATTGATAAGGCTTTCATTGGCGGCAAGGACCGCCAAGGACAGGACGACAAGGCCGTTGTGCTAGGGATGGCAGAACGTCACGGCGACGTTGTCACGCGCCTTGTCGCTGGCCGTCACGGCCGCCACGTCATGCCGCAAGTGACGACTTGGGTTGTTGAAGGCTCGCGCGTCATGACTGACGACGCTCGCGTTTTCCAGCATATGCAGAAAGAAGGCTTCATCCACGAAAGCGTTAATCACGCTGAAAAGGAATATGTACGTGGCGATGCGCACACGAATAACATCGAAGCCTTCTGGTCAAATTTGAAGCGCGGCATTCAAGGCACTTACATCAGCGTTTCTAAGAAGCATCTCCAGAATTATCTGTGGGAGTTTGAATATCGCCACAACCTTCGTCATGCTCCGCATCTGATGCTGCCGTGTCTGATGGTTGGCTTTGCGAAACCGGCACGCCGAGCATAGCGGCTAAAAGCTCATCGAATGTTTTGGGCTTCACTCGTAATTTCCTTCATTTTTTCAGGAACTTTGGTGATCCAGTTGCACCCTCCCATTGAATTATATGCTTCAAATGCCCCCTCAGTTATTAAGAACGAGACAAAGAATATTTTACAGTCGATGAATCTACAATCGTTAAAAACAAAGCAGTTATGTATATTTCCACTTTTTACTTTATCTTCATCCAACATAACGTAATCAACCGCATGATACACGCAGTTCTGTATAATACCGCCTATTGGATATATATTGAGGGGCCCCACTATCTCGCAACGTTCAAATGTTTTGCTTGTCACAGCCCCACGGCCTGGGGGCAGCAAGTCCTTTAAATAAACTCTCTCGTCAAGAAAATGCCTCTTCATTG
>JBFXJV010000106.1:0-9336 GCA_050174515.1 Methylocystis sp. | reverse complement strand
CGTCACGACTTTGATGGAGCTTTCGGGACGCGACGCCGCACGGTATTTCGCGCTCGTTCTAATCGGCGTCAATCCGTCGAACGCGTTGCTGGCGTTTCTCCAAAACTATCTTGAAGATCTCTGCCCATCCCGTCGGTATCGTCTTGCGTCCATCGCCTATCTCATCTCCGCTACGCTCGCGGGCTGCGCCGGCGAGCATCGAGAGCGGCTGACACAGATCACGCCTATCTTCGAGATCGATTTCTGGCGGCTTCTCGAGCATATGCCTGAAGAAATTCTTCAAGACTGGGGTCATCTCGCGCTGTGGAATGGATTGCGGCCGCCGACGGACGAAAACAAGGAAGCGGAGTGTGACGGGCGATCGTTAAGCAGGCGCCACTTATTGAAAGAGGTGTTGAGCCATTGGAACGAAAATTTTAGGACTCCCAATCGTCAATACGCCGCCCTGATCGACTGGCTGAACGAGACCGACTGGCTGACCGAAGTCAGGAGCGTCAATGTGAACGACGTGCCCGCGCTGCCCGCCGACAAATGGCTGTCGGTGAGCGCAAACAATAAATTTCTTCCGCGGCTCGAAAGTTTTTACCGCGTCGAGGAAGGCGGAACATGGACGAACGCTTTCGGTGCGCGGCTCATTTTTCGTCTCGATAACGCCGAGCGCCGGGTGCGAGAAGTAAGGCTGCGGGTTTGGTCTAGAAGCACCGAAAAACTGGGAGAACGCCAATTGACTGTCGCGGAGGCCGGCTCTGGCGTGGAGATGCACATTGGCTTGCCCGCGGAATGGGGAATGATGGAAGCTTGCCTATCGTTGAAAGCGACGTCGCAGCCTGATTTCTACAGTATCGCTTTCGTGGTGGATAAGGCATTCAATCCTGCGAGTCTCGGCGTAGGCCTGGATGCGCGCGATCTTGGTGTCTATCTTAGCGAAATGTGCATAATTACTGACGCGAGCGCCGCAAAATTGGCAGAGGTCGCGCAGCCTAGTTGTACAAGTCTAAGCTTGAACTGACGAACGGTGTTTTCAGCCGCGGCAGCCCGGCGAGACGCCGATATGACCAAGGTTCAGAAAGTCATTGGCGCCGAGGCGCGCCTGCTCGAACTGGCCAAGCAAACTGGCAACGTCATGCAAGATCATGGGCTGCAACTGCGACAGCTTCTTTCGCTTCAAGGATCGCTCTGGCGTTGCAGGAGGTGTTGCGTCGCAACCCTTTGTTGAAAAACCGAGCCGCGCCCGAGACCGAAAGCCGGCATGGTGCCCGGCGCGCGTCTCCAACGAATTGGCGAAACGCTGCGTCAACGTGTCGCCCTTTGGCGTGCGGTCGATCCGGCTGCGTCACGACCTTGCGCCGAGAAAACATCGGCTGAAGGCGCTCTATGCCTTTGGGTTCGATCACGTTGTCTGCATTTGGGCGATTCCGCCCAAATGCTGCGTGATCCAGATGGGGCAGGAAAAGCCGATCCTCGCCGAGGCGCAGGTCGTCGCGCTGGAAAAGGCAAGGCCGCCGAGGCGGCGCACGGCGCGTTCGTCTCCGACGGCCCCGGCTGTTGCGGCGCCCAGGACAGCTTCTACGTCGAGACCTTGAGGTGCGTTGGCCGCGTCTACCAGCAGACGTTCATCGACACCTACGCCAAGGTCGACTTGGCCAAGTCCCGCTTCGCCAAGCTCTATGATCGCAAGACGCCGATCGCCGCCGTCGATCTGTTGAATGACCGAGCGCTCCCTTTCTATGAGGAGCACGGATTTCCACTCCAGCGCGTGCTCACCCGTCGCGGAACCGAATATTGCGGCAATCCGAGCGGCATGAGGACGAACTCTATCTGGCGGTCGAGGACATCGGTCACACCCGCACCAAGGCCAAGAGCCCGCAAACCACTGAGGTGATCGACATGAGTTTAGGTTGCGAATTTGGGTTATCCCCTCCCGGTGCACGGGTGACCGGCGAAAGCTCGGTGAATGTCCAGTCCAATAGGTGTGCATGCCCAATCTCTCCGCTTTGTCTCATTCGAAATGAGAGTTGGCGGGCAACACGACATCTACTGATCCGCGCTCGCGGCGCATCCGGGAATGTCGCAGGAGCGGCCATGTAACGAGTTCGGGCCCTCAGCCCAATGTCTGCCAGCGGCGTGCCCGCACCTTCGTGCTCCCGGCGCCTCTCGTCTCGGATGGGTCCACCATATGCCGCTCCCAAAAAGTAAACAGCCGGATGAAACGGCGCCAGAAATCACGTGCCGAAAAAGGGAATTGTAAAACGATTCCACAAGACAATGCTCGACGAGTTCTATCGCATCGGCTTCCGCAAGAGCGGCCATGCGACGGTCGACGAGCTGCAGGTGGATCTCGACGCCTGGATGCGCGAATTCAACGAACCCCGTCCGCATCAGGAAAATGACGCTTTGGACAGGCGCCCATGCAGATCCTCGTTGGAGCGCTGCCCCTGACGCGCAACAAAACAGGTCAGGTTCAGGAGCCCGTCGAAAGGCCCGCTGCCTGATCAGTGTTCACCCAACTCTATCATCCGTCAGGAGAATCTTATACAGCCTAGTTGACGTTTTGGAACCCATGGGAGCAAATAGCAGGGAATCGGGCACGGAATTTTTTCGTCGCCTTCATCCTGAGGAGCCGCCGCAAGCGGCGATTCGAAAGACGAAGGTGAGGACAAAAATACGCGAAATTCAGGCTCCCTCGTCCCTTGAGATGGCTTCTTCAAGGCCTCCCCAGGATGAGGGAGCCTCTCGTCCGATTACCCTCGAGCAGAAAGCCGGCGGTCTTGTTAGTAAATTCGAAGCGCAATCACGAAGAGTGGCGAAGCTGTCCGTCGAAACATGTTTGTCCGCCGTTCCTCATGAGCCGCGGCGACGAATTCGAATGGAAGATTAAGGAACGCCGACAACCATGAGGATCTTATTTTATGGCGGTTGTCACGCCGCTATCATGCGGGATCATTTTAAGGAATTCGTGCGCCAGCCGATCGAGGCGGACTGTCTCGTGAATTTTCAACTAATCGCCAGCGGGCGGGCGTTCCCGTATGACGAGCTGCAGCGCTATGAGCGCGTCGTGTTTTCGCCAATCGAAAACAAAGGCGACTACAACACTGACAAACTCGTCGAATATTGCAGCAAGGCAGGGTTACAAACCGTCGCCTTTCCATGGCTCGAATGGCACGGGTATTGTCCGACTGCGACAAAGGATGATTTTAAGGGACATGTCGAATGGTTTTATCCCAAACTTCTTCGCAGGAGGGCGGAGTTCAAGACATTTTCTGATTTTGTTGAATTTATCGTCAGTCAGTATCCCGAGGACCGAGAGATCGACGACGTCATTGAAAAGTCCACCGCGTTTCTTGCCGCGTCAGAGGAAAGAAACAGCCTCGACGTTAAGATCAGCTCATTCATCCGTGACGAGTTTCGAAGGAGCCGGTTGTTTGTGACATCCGATCACCCCTCGATAACCCTATATCTTCGCGTAATGCAGGATATCGCGAAAGCGATGGGGCTCGATTTCGATCGAGAGAAGGGAAATATCAAGCAAAACGGCGAATGGCAGCCGGAGGCGCGGACGCCGATTTTCCCGCGCGTCAAGGAACGGTTGGGCCTTGATTTTGACGACCCTCAGTGGCGCTTTGACGCCAGATTCCCCGGCACGACATTGTCGCTCGAAAAATATCTTCGTTTCTATTTTCACTATGAGGGCGAGATCGCGACGTCAAAAGTGGATACGTTCCTCCTGTCCAGCGCAGATCCGGACGCCACTGGGCGGGAGGTTGGCGCAGGCGTCCGATTTCTTCTCAACCAGGAAGACATGGGCGAAACGCGAGGGCTCCAGCGAGTAAGAATCATCACGAATCTGGGAGGAGAAGCCAGCGATGCAGCGAGCGGGCATGATTTCTTCATACAGAAGAAGGACTGGGATTTTCAGAAGGTATGAGCGTGGTCGTAAGGCTGTTGAGTCAATACCGACCAAGGACGATTTCGACCGCATCCCGTTCCTGCGCATCGATCAGCCCGCATAAGCGCAAAGTCGCGTGTCGAAAGCTCTTATTTGGAGGCCCAAAGATGCTTCATCAGTTCGTCCGCCTCGCTTCGACTGTTATCAACAGGAATTCCCGCGACAATTCAATTTATGACGATTATTTCGATCATGAGTGGTATCTTAATGAATATCCAGAAGCGAAATTGCGCGACAAGCTAGATAGCAGTAAGCTTCGTTCCTCGGCGCTTTCTCATTATTTGCGCGTGGGCTGGAGAAAAGGATATAATCCAAACTTTCATTTCGATACAAAATGGTATTTGGAAAAATACGCCGAAGCTTGTCCATCGGACACAGAGCCGCTACGCGATTATATCGAAAGGGGTTGGCGCGAAGGCCGCTCACCAAGTCCCTATTTTGATTCTTTTTGGTATCTGCGGGAATACGAAGACGTTGCTAGGTCGGGAATGGAGCCATTGCTGCACTATCTGCGGCACGGCTGGCGCGAAATGCGCAAACCGAATCTCTATTTCGAACGCGCATGGTATGAGCGCCAGCTTTCACCTTCCGAATACCGGGATTGCGAGCCCCTACGGCACTACCTCGAAAAAGGCTGGCGCGCTGGGTTTTCGCCGGGCCCTGAATTCGATCCCCACGAATATTTAAGACGTAACCCTGATTGTCGCGAAGCCGGTGAGGAACCGCTGAAGCATTTCTTGCTCTCCGGCGGAATGCCCAACGGCTTAATGCTATCTTCGCCCCTTGCCGTTCAAGGCGGCAACAGGGAACGGCCGCAAAATCAGCTTCGCCGCGAACGGGCCGCCTTCGCGCCGGCTCAGGCGGGTTATTTTTCGCTCTCGCCTGCGCCGCTAGTTTCGATCATCATCGCAAATCTAAACGGCGCGGCGCATCTTAAATACCTGTTCGATAGCTTGAAGGCGCAGACCTACGAAAACTTCGAAATCATATTTATCGACAATTCGTCGAAGGATGATTCGGTCGAGATCGCGCGCAGCTATAATGTCGAGCGCATCGTCGCGTTGCAAAAAAACGTTGGTTTCGCCGAGGCTAACAATCTCGCCCTGCAACACTGCAGCGGCGAATTAGTCGCTTTGCTCAACAACGACATGCGCGTGGACGCCAACTGGCTTGAGAGCATGGTTTCGGCGATCAGGCAGAATCCGCTGATTGCCGCGGTGGCGCCGAAAATACGCTTCTGGACGAAATTCCAGCGCCTAAGGATGGAGGGCGCGGAAGAATTCGAACTCGACGAATGCGCGCTTCTCGATTCACTCGAGTACAAGAAATTTTTTATGCCCCAGGGGTTCCGTCGCGTCGACCGGCTCTGCGCTGCGCCGGAGCAGAAGGGCTCGGCGATCGTTTTGCATGCGCCCATTCAATCGCGGCCGATAAAACTTCAGGTACATTCGGAGAAGGTGCAGGAGATTAGGATCGGCGCCGTTGGCGCAAATGCGTCCTCCATTCGCGTCGCCGAGGGAACGAACGCATACAGCTTCATGCAGTCCGAAGTCGATCGTCGCGAGGCATATTTTGTCATCAACAACGCAGGTTCAGCGCTGAACGCCAATATGGAGCCGTATGACCGGGGCTTCGGCCACGTCGACAGCGGAGAATTCGATCGTCCCGAGGAACTGGATCTCTTATGCGGCGGGTCGGCGCTCATCCGTCGTGATGCGCTCCACAGACGTAAGCTGTTCATCTCCGAGCTTTTTGCTTATTACGAAGACTCAGAGCTTTCGGTATGGATGCGCGACAATGGATACAAGATCGTCTACTGTCCTAACGCCATCGTTTATCATAAACACTCCGCCGCGACCGTTGAGAGGTCAGCGTTTTGGTTGCGTCAGACGTTCCGGAACAAGATCATATTCGACTATGTCGTCGCGGAGCCAGAGGCGAAACCTTCGGTCATCGAAAGGGGCCGGCTGCATCTCAATCATATGGAGCAGTGGTATAAGAGCCAGCCCAATGTGACAGCGAGCGAATTGGAATTTTCACGGGAAATTCCTGAGCTTTACGGAGAGATAGACAAGATTGTCGCGCTTATCGACAGCGGCGAGGCCATAAAGAACCGAGCGCTGCGCATCGGCGTTTTCAATCCCTATTGGGCGACGCTCGGCGGAGGCGAAGCGCATGCGCTGGAAGTCGCCGCTGCGTTGACGCGTTTCGGACAGGTTGAACTGATCTCGACCTCAAATTTCGACGTCAAATCGCTGATGGGATATTTCGGTTACGAGGAACTAAACGTCAGGAAGCGCATCATCCTGGACTTCGTCCCGGAGGTGACGAAAGATTACGATATATTCGTCAATTCCTGCTTTCTTAACGAAACGCCGTCGCTCGCGAAGAAATCCTATTTCATCGTTTCCTTCCCCAGCCGACGACCTTCTGAAGCGTTTCTTCGCAGTTATCGCTTCCTTTCAAATTCCAGCTACACGCTGGAATGCATGCGCAAATTCTGGGGCGATGACGCTTTTTTCGGAGAAGTTCTATATCCATCGGTTCCTTCGGCGTTTTACGTTGCGCCGCAGGACAAACAGAGGCTGCGAAAGAAGGTCATTTTGTCGGTCGGCCGTTTCGTTTCGACTGGCCACATTAAGAACCAACATGAAATCGCAGAGGCTTTCCGCGAATTTGTCGCGCGCGCTCCCGAAGTCGCGAAAGGCTGGAGGCTCGTGCTTGTTGGCTCCGTCAACGATACGGATTATCTTTCAAAAGTGAGGGAAGCCAGCGCGGGGCTCGACGTCGTGATCGCCACACAGGCGAGCTTCGAGGATCTATGCAAATTCTATCGGGAGGCCAGTATTTATGTTCACGCCTCCGGTTATGGGCGCGACCAGGAGACCGAACCGGAGCTCTTGGAGCATTTCGGGATTGTGGTGGCGCAAGCGCTCGCGAGTGGGTGTTTTCCGCTTGTATTCGGGGCAGGCGGCCCCAGGGAGATCGTCGAGACGGCGGGCGTCGGGAGAACTTGGCGAAGCCTCGATGAATTGGTCGACGCTTTGCAGGAAGCAGTCGTCCTATTTTCTACGCCACAGGGCGAAGATATGACTAGGAAGGCGATCGCTGCGGCGGAGGCCTATTCAACAGGGCGGCTGGCCTCTCAAATGAACAAGCTTATTTTGTATGGCCGCTGAGGCGAACTGGAAATGGACCTGCAATCAGATCAATCGACCGCGATTTTGTTTCGTTGCAATCTGTGTGGGCAGGACAATTCCTTGCCGGCTCGAAGCAAGCATCGGGAAATGCTGACTTGCGCGCAATGCGGCAGCTCTGCGCGCGCGGGGCATCGTATACGCCGTGCAACGCGACATTCTACGCGACACGTAAACGCCGATGTCGGCCACTCTTTCGAGCATATTCTGTATCAGAACGCTTTCGAGATCGCCGCCGCCAGCGCCGACTACTGCCGCGAAAAGCACAGAACTCGAAGGCAGCGACGTCTGCTATGAACTGTTCGAAATCCTGCCGACACTCGCTCCCGGCGTCGTCGTACATTTTCACGATATCTTCTGGCCTTCCGAATATCCTAGCCTCTGGGCGGTCGATGATAACCGGTCTTGGAACGAAATCTATGCTTTGCGAGCACTTCTCACCGACAATCCCAAGTGGCGAATAAAGATGTTCAACGACTATATGTGCAAAAGAGCGCGATCTGTCGTCTATGAAACCTATCCGCGTTTTTTTGGCAATTCCGGTGGCGCGATATGGATCGAAAAGATAGGCTAACCGCCCCGGCGTTCCTAAGGCCTTTCCATCGCTCCAAGAATGGTGGAATGCAGCCAACGGCGATCGGGCGCGGTTGTTCTGCGGCAGAGGACAATGTGGCCGTCGAATTAGGATAAACAAATGCAAAGCAGGACCATCAAACCAGAGGAATCGTTTAATTATTATGGGGAGACTATTTTTTGGAACAGCTTTGAGGTTTTTATCGCACGCATATGCGAATTGATTTCTGGCGATCCTACAGTCTGGTGGCACATACATACCCAAAGAAAGTACGGTCCGCAGAATTCGGCCTTCATCCTAAACTGTGGCAATGGATGGGTCGAGCGAGACCTCTATGAGCGAGGCTTTATTCGCAGCTCTGTAGCGATTGACATTATGCCAAAGCATATTGAGGAAGCCAGCGCGGCGGCGGCGAAGATTGGGATGCCGGCGAGCTATCTCCTGGCCGACGCGAATAATTTCGAGCCCAAAGGGCTGCGCGCAGACATCGCGGTCAATGTCGGGGCGATGCATCATGTCGCTTATATTAATAGAATGACAGAAATACTAGCCCGTGTAACTCAGGATGGCCTTTATGTTGGATACGATTACACGGGCGCGCATCGCAACCAATATAGTTGGAAGGTATGGTCAAGAGTGCTTGAGGTGAACCAGGAGTTGCCTGAGAAATATCGGGCGCGTCTGCGTTACCCGCACATGCGGACAATGTTGGCGACTGATCCTTCAGAAGCAGTCCATTCGGAGTTACAGATCGAAGTCTTGCAACGGCATTTTGATTTTTTGGAGTATTGCCCGCTTGGCGGCGGCGTTGCTAATCTTTTATTATATAATAACTTTTCGCTTTACGAGGATCGCAACACGCCCGACGGACGAGCCGCGCTTGAACTTATATTGAAAGCCGAGGTCGAAGCGTTCGGCACGGATCCTGATTTCAATCTATATACGTTTTTCGTTGCGAAGCCGAAAAAGCGCGGCTCGGTCGCCCCCGATCAATTGAGTCGATGGCAATCCGAGGAAAACGAACGCGAAGCGCGAGCCGCAGCTACGGGGCGGTATTATCGGCCATCGCCATTGGAGCTCATTTACGACGAACTTGCGGATGCTGAGTATAAATTAAGCTTGGCTCAACGGGACTCAAACTGATCGGGACCGTTAAATTACGAAATGGCCTGCCTCTCCTGTCGGCGCTGTAGCTTCGCGGGACCTTCAACCGGAGGGAAGGATCATGAAGTGCGGCCTACGCCCTTCAAGGTCCCGACGTAGAAGGTGTCCTGGGCGCCGCAACCCGGCGCCGCAACGGCCAGGGCATTCGGAGACGAACGCGCCGTGCGCCGCTTTGTCGGCCTTTGGTCTCTTCCGGCGCGGCGACCTGCGCCTCGGTGAAGATCGGCTTTTCCTGCGCCATCTGGATCACGCTGCATTTGGGCGGAATCGGCCAAATGCAGACAAGGTGATCGAACCCAAAGGTTTAGCGCGCGCTTTATGCGAAGAGCCGGTTTCCGCCTTTTCGCAGCGCGTTCTATGCTTGGAGCGGGTTCAGACGAAGTTTCATTGGCGCAAGGTCGTGGCGCAGCCAGATCGACCGCACGCCAAAGGGCGACACGCTGACGCAGCGTTTC
>JBFXJV010000105.1:0-9375 GCA_050174515.1 Methylocystis sp. | reverse complement strand
CGGCGCAGTTGCGTCCCCTGCTCACAGGATTTTTGATCGGGATCTGATTGATGTTCGCGCCGAGCTTGTTCGTCACGTCATTGGCGGCGGCGCGTTCCTAGCCGGTAAGATACCATTGCCCGTAGACATAAAAGCCGCTGAAATATTGCGAGGCGCCGCCGGGCGCGAAAGCGCCCGCCAGGCGCGCGAGCGCAACCCTCGTCGGATTGCGGTTGACCTGCTGTCCCAGATATTCCGCCTGCAGCGAGAGCGGTCCATGGGCCGCAGAGAACTCCACGTCGAACGACTCGACGTTGTTGACGCAATGCGCTGCGGCGGCCGACGTCCATCCAGGCAGGATGATCGAGCCGCAGGAGAGATCCGGCGTTCCGAGCAGCCCCTGATTTAGAATATAGGCTTCAGAGCGAATGCGGTTGCCTACCCTCAACACGCGATCGTCGGATAATCCTGTGGCGCTGTTGGGCTGGTGATAGCGGCCGGAAACGCCGACATGCAGGAGATCATGCTGGGTCATGATCGGCGCATAGGTCAATCGGCCGGTGAATTCGTAATATTGGCCGCCGCCCGTTGAAACCCATCCGGCTCTTGCCGGAACGCCGATGAGCGGCGGCGTGCCGACGACGGGGTTCGTGTTCAAATCTTCAAAGCTCGTCGTGAAGACGCCGCCCTTTGCGCTCCAATTCTCGCCATAGGCTCCGAGCGCCGCGCCAAGGTGACGGCTCGCCCCGATAGCTTCGACCGCCATCGCGCGTTCGATGAAGTCGCGGAAACGCGAAGAAGTCGTGAACTCCAGAGTGAAGGGCTCGAAATAGCTGCCGAGATGGATAAACGCCGGGTCCTTCGTGAAGGGCAACGCGAGAAGCGGATGTTGTACGCCAAGATAGAAATCACGAATGCCGCCTTGCACCGGCGCGTTGAATGGCGTGCCATATTGCGAGCCCGCGAAATCATATTGCAGCTTGTAAAACAAATATTGTGCGGCCTTGCCCTCGACTTCCAGACGCACCTGGCGAACGCCGGCTTGATTTGACCAGCCGTTCAGCGGCTGCGTGGCGCCGCCGCCGTCGAATTGCATGCGTCCGCCGATTTTGAAACTATAAGCTTTGTCTGCGCTTTCGACGAAAAGGCCGTTTCTGAACGACGTGAGGATTGGCGGGATCTGCGACGACGCTGAGGCCTGTGCCGCCGCGGCTTTCGCGGCGCTGTTCTGAGCTGCCCGCGCGGCCTGCTGCGCCTCGGCTTTGGCTTGACGCGCTTCGCGCCGCAATTTTGCGATCTCCGCCTCCAGCACGCGAAGCCGCGCCTCGATCGCATCGCTTGAGGCCGCGTTTGCTGCGGTCGCTGAGACAAACACGGCAAGGGCGCTTGTTGCGACGCCACACTTCCAGCCCCGGAATTTCATGTGTCAGCCTCGCTTGCGTTTGAATTCGCAGTGAGCGGCCTCGTGCTTCGCTGCGCCGATCAAAACGGCCGGTTCCTTGCATTGAACGCGCGAATTGGATTTACGGAATGTCTAACGCTATACGCTTTCTAACCAAGGTCTTGCGCGCATGTTTGTCTAAAGTTTATCGTCTCGCGCGCCAATGTTGCTCGCGCATTTCCCGAAGGCGGCGTCGCCATATTTCAGACAGTGCGCGGCCTTTTTTTGTCAGTGGCGCGGCGCCGCGGTGAATTCATTCCATATTTTCAACGAAGGCGACGAGACCTTTGAGCAGCGTCGTCGGATCAGGCGGACAGCCGCGGATATGGAGATCGACCGGGACGACGTTGGCGACCGCGCCAATGCATGCGTAGCTATCGCAAAAAACGCCGCCGTCGAAGGCGCAGTCGCCGACCGCGATCACCCATTTTGGGTCGGGCGTCGCCGCATAGGTGCGTTCAAGCGCTTCGCGCATATTCTTCGTCACCGGACCAGTGACAAGCAAGACGTCGGCGTGACGCGGGGACGCCACGAAGCGCAGGCCGAATCTCTCGAGATCGTAATAGGCGTTGTTGAGCGCGTGAATTTCGAGTTCGCAGCCGTTGCAGGAGCCCGCGTCGACTTCGCGGATCGAAAGACTGCGTCCGAGTTTCTGGCGCGCGGTACGACCCAGCGTATAGCCGAGTTCCGCCATTGACGCCGCATCGGGAGTAGGGGCCCGCTCGGTCAACGCTCTTCGGAGCAAGCCTTGAAGCAAGAATTTCTGCATCGCGCTCGTCCTAGAGGTCGTGGCCTGAGTAGGAACAGTTGAAGGATTTGTTGCAGAGGGGGAAGTCGGCGACGATGTTGTCTTTGATGGCCGCTTCGAGCAGCGGCCACTGGAACCACGACGGGTCGCGCAAATGGCAACGCTGCACGACCCCGTCGGCGCGAATGCGAAGCCAGACGAAAATATCGCCGCGAAATCCTTCGACGAGCGCCGCGCCTTCGCGCGTCCAGTCGTCGGGCAGCGCCCAAGCGGCGATGATCGGTCCTGCCGGCGCTTGGTCGAGAATCTGTCTGACGATTTTCAGCGAGGCTTTGACTTCGTCGAAGCGGACCCAGACGCGCGCGTCGACGTCGCCTTCCTTCGAGGCGCCGACCGCGAAGGCCAACTGCGGGTAGGGGGCGTAACCGATCGCCTTGCGCGCGTCGAACGCCCGGCCGGAGGCGCGCCCGACATAGCCGCCGCAGGCATATTGTTTCGCGAGGTCTTCGCTGACGAATCCTGTTCCGACGGTGCGATCCTGCAGCGACGTCGTGTCTCCGAAGAGCGCGATCAGCCGCGGAGTCATCAGTTCGATCCATTCAAGCATTGCGTAAAGCGCCGCAGCGTTCTCCTGCTTCAGATCGACGACGGCCCCGCCGGGCGCGATCCGATCCATCATCAGGCGATGCCCGAAAGCGCTCGACGATTCTCGCAGGATGCGCTCGCGCACGAGGTTGCAATGCGCCTGCATCAACGAGAAGGCCGCATCATTGCATATGGCGCCGATGTCGCCGAAATGATTGGCGAGCCGTTCGAGTTCGGCCATCAAGGCGCGCAGATAGATGGCGCGTGGCGGGACATTTACGTCAAAGGCCGCCTCGACCGCTTGCGCGAAGGCCAGACTGTAGGCGACGGTGCTGTCGCCGGAAACGCGCGCGGCGATCTGTGCGGCGCGCTCGATCGAGGCGCCGCTCATCAATCGGTCTATTCCCTTGTGCACGAAACCGAGCCGTTCCTCGAGGCGCACAACGGTTTCGCCATTCGCGGAGAAGCGGAAATGACCCGGCTCAATGATGCCGGCGTGCACCGGCCCGACCGGTATTTGGTGCAGCGGCTCGCCCTCCGTGGGCAGGAACTCGTAGCGGTCGCGACTGGTATTGATCTCCTGGGGGGCGCCACAGGGCTGACGAACGCCCCAGCGGCCATGATCGAGCCAAGGACGCCGGTCGGGCGCGTCTTCAGGCTTGAGGCCAAAAAGATCGTGGATCGCGCGCTCGAGTCTCGACGCCGGAGGATGCAGTCGTCCGACCGACGGAAACGCGCCTTCCGGGCATTCCAATGTGACGATGCGCAGGCGCGGTTCGCGCGGTTCGAGCACGGCCATATGAACGCTTGAGCTTTCGCCCCAGAGACTTAAGAGCTCGCGCTCTCCCTTCGCGAGGCTCTCGGCCAAGGCCAGCCAACCAGCCCTGTCGACGATCTCGCGCGGCCAGGGCAGACACGTCGGCTGCAACGGCTGGGCGGCTGTCTGTTTGCTGGCGAAGTTCATCTCTCTTTTTCCTTCGAGCTCAACCCAACAGACGGGCGACGTTCTGGAACCAGGCCACGACATGAGAGGGAAGGTACAGTCCGGCGAGCAGCACAAGCGCGAGATGCGCATAGAGCGGCAACATTGACGCTTTCACCTCACCCACATCCCGGCTTGGTTCGCCGAACGCCATTCCAGTGAGTCGCAACAGCAACGCGCCGAAGGCGAGAAGCAGGCCGAAAACAAGCGGGATGGCAAGGAGCGGCTGGCGGGCGAATGTCGAACTCACGACGAGAAATTCGCTCATGAAAATGCCGAGAGGCGGCAGCCCAATAATCGCCACGACGCCCGCGACGAGAGTCCAGCCAAGCGCCGGCTGACTTTGCGTCAGCCCCCTGATGTCGGCGATTTTCTGCGTGCCCTTGGCCTGCGCGATGTGGCCGACGGAAAAGAAGATCGCGGATTTCGTCAGGCTGTGCATGGTCATGTGCAGCAGACCAGCGAAATTGGCGAGCGGGCCGCCCATGCCGAAGGCGAAGGCGATGATGCCCATGTGCTCGATCGAGGAATAGGCGAACAGCCGTTTGATGTCGTCGCGCCGGTAAAGCATGAACGCCGCCATGATGAGCGAGGCAAGGCCGAGGGTGATCATCAGCGGACCCGGCGTGATCGCCGCCGCATTGGCGGTCAGCAGCATCTTGAACCGCAGCACCGCATAAAGCGCGACATTGAGCAGCAGGCCGGACAGAACCGCCGAGATCGGCGTCGGACCTTCCGCATGCGCGTCGGGCAGCCAGGCGTGCATCGGCGCCAGGCCGACCTTGGTGCCGTAGCCGAGCATCAGAAAGACGAAAGCGACATTGAGCATCCGCGGATTGAACTGCGGCGCCTGCGACATCAGCGTCGTCCAGACCATCGCGTCATAGCCCTGGCCCAACACCGGCTCGGCCGCCATATAGATGAGGATCGTTCCGAACAGCGCCAGCGCGATGCCGACGCTGCCGAGGATGAAATATTTCCAGGCGGCTTCGAGCGCGTGCGGCGTGCGGTAAATGCCGACCATCAACACGGTGGTCAGCGTGGCGACTTCGACGGCGACCCACATCAAGCCGATGTTGCTTGCGAGCAGCGCCAGATTCATCGCGCACATCAGCGATTGATACATCGCATGATAGAAGCGGACATTCGTCGAGGTCAGCCGGCCGGTTTCGATTTCATGGTCGATGTAGCTCGCGCTGTAGACGCTCGTGGTGAAGCCGATGAAGGTCGAGAGCACGACGAAGACGATGTTGAGATCATCGACGAAGAGATAGCCGCTGCTCTCTGGTTCGACGATCAGCAAAATTAGCGCGAAAAGAAAAGTCGCGCCGCTCGCGAAGACATTGATTACCGCCGAGCGCCGGTATTCCGGCTCCAACGCGACGGCGACGGCCGACACGGCGGGAATGGCGATAAGGGCGTTCGAGACCAGGAACAGATCGGAACTCATGAACGTCCCCCGCGCACGCGATCGAGTTCAAAAAGATCGACGTTGTCGAAGCGCTCGCGAATGCGAAACAGGAAGATACCGATCACGATGAAGGCGATCAGGATCGAGAATGCGACGCTGATCTCGACGACGAGCGGCATGCCGTTGGCGCCTGCGGCAGCAAGGATCAGGCCGTTTTCCAGAGACATGAAGCCGATGATCTGGCTGACGGCATTGCGGCGCGTCACCATCGTCAGCAGCCCGAGCAACACGATCGCCAGCGCGAAGGCGATGTCTTCGCGCGCCAGCGGGTCGGCGGAGGTCGTCGCCGGCAGCATGACCACGAGCGACAGCGCCACCAGAAATATGCCGATGAGCATCGTGATGCCGACGCCGCCAACGACCTCGATGGTTCGATGGACGCCCAGCCGCTCGATGATGCGGCGCAGGCTGAATGGAATGATCAGCGCCTTGAAAATCGCGGCGATCGCGGCGGTGACATAAAGGTGAGGGGCGTCCTGATAATATGCCTGCCAGGCGACCGACAGCGAGAGAACGACGGCGTGCAGCGTGTAGATGTTGATCAGTCCGGACAGCCGATCCTGATAGAGCAGCATGAAGCTCGTCAGCACCAGCGCGCCGGCGAGCACATGAGCGATGTCGATTTTCAGAAGCTCCATCAAAGACTCCGTGTCACAAAAACCAGCAGCGTCGCGAGGAGGCCGAGCATCAGCCCCGCGCCGAGAAAGTCGGGAACCCGGAAGACGCGCATCTTCGCCGTCGATGTCTCAAACAGCGCCAGCACGAAACCGCCGATCGCGAGCTTCAGAACATAGGCGCCAAGACCGATCGCCATCGTTTCCAGATCCGCATCATGCCGTGCGAGCCCAACCGGGAAGAAGACGCAGGCGATGAGCGAGAGGTAGAGAAGCAGCTTCAGCGCCGAGGCGAGTTCGATGAGCGCGAGATAGCGCCCCGAATATTCGAGAACCATCGCTTCATGCACCATCGTCAGTTCGAGATGAGTCGCCGGATTGTCGACCGGGACGCGCCCGTTCTCGGCGATGGCGACGATGAGCAGAGCGACGAGCGCCATGCCGACTGAGGCGCGTAATTCCAGATTTCCGGCCATATAGGCGGCGATTTCGGAAAGTTGTGTGGTTCCGGCGACGAAGGAGACGGTGAAGACGATCATGATCGTCGCCGGCTCCGCGAGCGAGCCGAACATCGCCTCGCGGCTCGAGCCGATGCCGCCGAAACTCGTTCCAATGTCCATGCCGGCGAGGGCGAGGAAAAAGCGCGCGCTGCCGAGCAGGGCGATGATCGCGATGAGATCGGCCGACCAGCTGAACATCAACCCGGTGGCGAACGTCGGCACCAGCGACGCCGCGACCCAGGTCATGGCGAAAATCAGATAGGGCGCCGAGCGATACAGCCACGACGCGTTCTCGGCGAGGACGACCTCCTTGCGCAGCAGCCGAATGAGGTCGCGCCAGGGTTGGATGATCGGCGGTCCCTTGCGGCGCAGGAGCCGGGCCTTCGCCTTTCTGATAAAGCCGATGACGAGCGGCGAGAGCGCAAGCACCAAAAGCATTTGGGCGCCCTGCGCGACGAGATCGAAGAGAAAGTTCATATCGCCACCAGAACCAGCAGGAAGACGAGGGCGCCGAAAACCAGCGCGAGATATTCCTGGATCGTCAGAAGACTAAGGATGTTGAAGCCAGCGGCGCAGGTCTCAACCGCTCGTGTCAGCGGCGCGTAGAAGTAGTCGAAGATGCGATCCTTGATGTCGATGCTCAGCCGCGCCGCCCGCATGTCGCCCGGCGGCGGCATGTCGAGCCGTTCCTTTACCGAAAAGGCGATGATTCCGAGCGTGCGTCGGATCGGCTGCGCGAAACTGCTGCCCGTATATTGGGTCGTGGGGCTCGTTTCGATGTAGCCGCAGTCCCAGGCGGGCGCGCGCCGCGACCGCGCCGAACCGAATTTATGGATGACCCATCTCGCCGAATAGGCGGAGAAGAGAATGAAACTGAAGACCAGAAGTCCGTTGTAGGAACTGCGGCTTTCGGCGACAGGCGCGATCGAGAGCCATGAAAGTTCGCCCTGCGTCGGCATGCGGCCGCCGACGAAGTCCATCGCCGCCGGCGATATCGTGTCGATGACGAGGCTCGGCAGCAGGCCGGCGAGCAGGCAGAGCGTCAGCAAAGCCGTCATCGTGCCGAGCGACCACTGATCGGGGTCTTTCGCGGTGCGCGCCGCTTCGCTGCGAGGCCGTCCGAGGAAGGCGACGCCATAGGCGCGGATGTAACAGCCCGCGCCGAGCGCGGCGCTGAGCGCGAGCGCGACGCCGACGGCGGGGACGAGAAGCTTCACCGTCCATTGCGGCAGCGACGGGCTGAGAAGGATCGCCTGAAACACCAGCCATTCAGAGACGAAGCCGTTCAGCGGCGGCAGGGCGGAGATGGCGACGCAGCCGCCGAGAAACAGAAATGCAGTTTTGGGCATGGAATGAATGAGGCCGCCGAGTCGCTCGATGCTTCTCTCACCGCTGCCGGTCAATACGGCGCCGGCGCCGAAGAACAGGAGACTCTTGAACAGCGAGTGATTGAATACGTGAAACAGCGCGGCGGTGAAGGCGAGCGCCGCCGGCAGCGCCAGATTATCCGCCTTGAAGGCCAAGGCAAGTCCAAGCGCAATAAAGATGATGCCGATATTTTCAATCGTGCTGTAGGCGAGGAGCTTTTTCAGATCGCTCTGGATCGTGGCGAAGAGCACCCCGATGAGCGCGCTCGCGGCGCCAAAGGTCAGCGGTTCGATCGACCACCAGAACGCCGGGGGCCCCAGCAGATCGAAGACGACGCGAATGAAGCCATAGACGGCGACCTTGGTCATGACGCCGCTCATCAGCGCCGAGACGTGGCTCGGCGCCGCGGGATGCGCCAGAGGCAGCCAGATATGCAAAGGCGCAAGTCCGGCTTTAGAGCCCATGCCGACGAGCGCCAGAGCCAGAACAAGGCCGGCTTTCCAGCCCTCTTTCGTCGACTCGCGAATCGAGGCGAAGTCATAGGCGCCGCCGACCCCTCCGAGGACGCCGAACGCCATCAGCAGCGCGAAGCCCCCGAAACTCGCCATCAACAGATAGACGAAGCCTGCGCGACGGTTTTCCGCTTCATGATGATGCGTCAGGACGAGCGCCCATGACGCGAGCGACATGAGCTCCCAGGCGACCAGAAAGCTGAAGGCGTCGTCGGCGAGCACGACCATGTTCATGCCGGCGAGAAACGCCGGATAGAAGGGCAGGACGCGCATCGGATCTTTCTCATGCGCGCCATAGCCGATCGCATAGGCGCTGGCGGCGGCGCCGCCGAGATTGACGACGGCGAGAAAAAAAGCGCTCAGGACGTCGATCCTGAGATGCATGCCGATCCACGGCAGGCCCAGCGGCACAGTGGTCGAAATGACATGCGCGCCTCTCGGCATGACCGCCGCGAAGAAGAGAATGCCGCATAGCGCAATGCAGATGCGATAGACGTTGCGGCTGACGTCCGGGTTCCGCCTCTCGACGACGGCGTAGACGCTGACGGCGAACAGCGCGCTGACGCAGGTCAACGCGAGGTAGAGCGGCATGCTAGTCACCTTCCTGTCGACGTAGCCTCGTTGGTCGCGTTTTTCCTGTGAGGCTCAGGACTTAGGCGTTGCGCTTGCGAGGCGCGAGAGGATGATTGGATGTCGCGACGTGCTGATCGAGACCGCGAATCTCGGCGTGCCCGCCGCTTGATTCATAGTCCTCGCAGAAGTGATGGAGGTTCTCCATCACCGTGTGATCGACGCACCAGGACTCGGAGAGATCAAAGATGATGGTCTTTCCCTTTGGGAGCTTGGCGAGATCTCCCTTCAGCGCGAGGTAATTGGCGAAGTAGGCGGCGCCGCCGATTTTGACCTGATAGACTCCGGGCTCGCGCTCCACGATGTCGCGATGCAGCTTGAAGACCTGCTTCCAATTGACGCTGCGCCAGACATGGAACAGGAGCTCGGCGACGATGCCGATCGCGACGCCGATCAAGAGATCGGTCGCCAGAACGCCAATGATGGTGATCACAAATACGGCAAGCTGGTCCCAGCCGATCGCCAGCGTCTTCTTGAATTCGACCGGAGCAGCAAGGCGGTAGCCGGTGAACACCAGCAGCGCCGCAAGCGAGGCGAGCGGAATC
>JBFXJV010000104.1:0-9452 GCA_050174515.1 Methylocystis sp. | reverse complement strand
CGCCAAAACTGGCGCTCATTGCGCTCGCACGAAAAATCCTCGTTATTCTCAACGCCATATCCCGCGAAAATGCGTCCTTCGCATGCTAACCAATACACAGTTGCCCGGTCAGGCCTTCGGCCTGCCGGGAATGACAGAGCCCAAGCGAATCGGACAGCCGAAATTCGTACAATTTGAAGATCGCTCAATCGGCGCCATGGCGGCGGTCGGATTGCGCTCTCTCGCGCCGCTGGAGCCACTTAACGAAAAACGTCGCAATTGGCGCTTATGCGGCAGGCCGGCCGGGAAAAAAGTTTCGCGCCAGGTCGCATAATTTCAACCGCCCACGCTGACATAATTCCGTCCCGACTTTCGACTCATCGGTGTTTCATCATAGGGACATCAAGGGCTTGAGAGTGGCTTCCGCCGCGCCATCTTAGCGGCGTCGTAATGATATATTTGTCTGCAACGCCGGGCGTCGACGGGCGACGTTTGCCGGCGACGTTCGGGGAGAAGGCGCAATGGCGGCGAATGTTAACTTGAAAATCTTTCTCGCGCTGGCCGCGATGGCGCTGGCCGCCTGCGATCGCGGACCGGAACTGCCGGAAAGCGCGGGATACGGACCCAATCCGACGCTGCCTGAACCCCATCCGACCGGCGCTTTTCCCTATGTGAACATCGCGCCGGCTGTGGGTTGGCGCGGCGTTGAAAAGCCCGTGCCCGCGGAGGGTCTGAGCGTCGACGCGTTTTCGACAGGGCTCGATCACCCGCGCTGGTTGTATGAATTGCCGAACGGCGACGTTCTGGTCGCCGAAACGGATGCGCCGAAGTCGGAAGACGGCGGCGGCGTTCGCGGCTTCATCACGCGCCTTTACATGCGTCAAGCCGGCGCCGATCGGCAGAGCGCCAACCGCATCACGCTTCTGCGCGACGCGGACGGCGACGGCGTCGCCGAGACGAAGGAGACATTTCTGGAAAATCTCAATTCGCCCTTCGGCATGGCGCTGGTCGGCGATCAACTTTATGTCGCC
Source organism: Methylocystis sp. (assembly GCA_050174515.1). Taxonomy (GTDB): domain Bacteria; phylum Pseudomonadota; class Alphaproteobacteria; order Rhizobiales; family Beijerinckiaceae; genus Methylocystis. The sequence continues at coordinate 8,442 of JBFXJV010000104.1, read as the reverse complement.
AACGCCGATTCGCTTGTGCGCTTCCCCTATAAGGAAGGCGATACGCGCATCGAAGCGCCGCCGGAGAAGGTCGTCGATCTGCCGTCGGGACGAAATTGGCACTGGACCAAGAGTCTTGTCGCCGACCCGGTGGGCTCGCGTCTTTACGTCGGCGTGGGGTCTAATTCCAATGTCGCCGAGCACGGGATGGAGGAGGAGCATAACCGCGCCGACATACTCGAGATCAATCCGGAGACGGCGGAGATGCGCGTGTTCGCTTCGGGCTTGCGCAATCCGGTCGGCATGGATTGGAATCCGGCGACCGGCGACCTCTGGGTCGCGGTGAATGAACGCGACGAACTCGGCGACAATCTCGTGCCGGATTATATGACCCGCGTCCGCGAAGGCGCTTTTTACGGCTGGCCCTACAGCTACTATGGCCAGCATGTCGACGAGCGCGTGCAGCCGGAAAATCCTGAACTCGTAAAACAAGCGACTCGCCCGGATTATGCGCTCGGCTCTCATACCGCCTCGCTCGGCCTGGCGTTCGTCACGGACGCCGCCCTCGGGCCGTTCGAGAACGGCGTTTTCATCGGCCAGCATGGCTCCTGGAACCGCAATCCCCGCGTTGGATACCGCGTCATTTTTGTGAAATTTGACAAGGGCGTCCCGGTTGGCGGGCCCAAGGAGGTGCTGACAGGCTTTCTCAACGAGCGCGGCGAAGCGCAGGGCAGGCCGGTCGGGGTCATCATGGACAAGCGCGGCGGGCTGCTCGTCGCCGACGACGTCGGCGGCGCGGTATGGCGCGTCAGCGCCGCCAAGCAGGACGCCGACTGACTGGCGTCGCTCGCATTTGGCCGCAGCCTGTGCTAACGGCTGCGGCCAGCCTGGCTTTACCGGGCAGAGTCAAGGGTCTGGAGCAGATGTCCGATATTTTCCACGAGGTGGATGAAGAAGTCCGGCGCGACAAGGCGGCGGAGCTTTGGCGGCGCTATCAGACGCCGATCGTGATCCTCGCCGTGTTGATCGTCGCTGCGACCGGCGCGTGGAGCTATTACCAGTCGAACCGCCAAAAGGCGGCCGAGGCCGCCAATGCCCGCTTTGAAGCGGCGGTCGCGCTCGCGAATGATGGAAAAGTCAAGGAAGCCACGGCCGCCTTCGACGCTCTCGCCAAGGACGGCCCCAAGGGCTATGCGACGCTTGCCCGCATCCGCGCGGCGGAGCTGCGCGAGGACAAGGCCCAGGCGCTCGAGGAATTGAACGCGATCGCCGAGGATAAGAATGTCGACAAGCTCAATCAGGAAGTTGCGCTGCTGCGCGCCGCGCTGATCATTCTCGAAGGCGGCGACCGCGAGAAGATGGAGCGGGCGCTCGGGCCGATGATGACCTCGAACGGCGCTTTCCGCTTTTCGGCGCAGGAGTGGAACGGTCTCGACGCGCTGGCGAATAATGATTTCGACGAAGCCGAGCGCGTCTTCGACATTCTGCTGAGCGACCGCGACGCCCCGCAGTCGATGCGTCAGCGCGCCGCGGCCTATCGCGGCTTGCTTCACGCTAAGCGCGGACCCAAACCAGCGGCGACGCCGACGTCTGGCGGCGCGTCGAGCGGCAATGTTACGGTGACCCCCGTGATCGAGCCTGAGGAAGGCGCGGCGCCGGGCGACGCGCCCCTCGAGGTGAAGCCGTCGAAGTAGCGCGCAGGCGGCGCGGCGAGAAACGAGTCATGTCCTTTTCGCTCGCGATCATCGGCCGGCCGAATGTCGGCAAATCGACGCTGTTCAATCGGCTGACCGGCAAGAGGCTGGCGCTGGTCGACGATCGCCCCGGCGTCACCCGCGATCGCCGCGAGGGCGAAGCCAAGCTCGCCGATCTTCGCTTCACTATTATCGACACGGCCGGGCTCGAAGAAGGCGCGAGCGCGACGCTGGAAGGACGCATGCGCGCCCAGACCGAGAGCGCGATCCTCGCCGCCGACGCCATTCTTTTCCTCATCGACGCGCGCGCCGGCGTAACGCCAGACGACAAATATTTCGCCGATCTCGTCCGTCGCGCCGGAAAGCCCGTGATCCTCATCGCCAACAAGGCGGAAGGAAAGGCGGGCGAGGCGGGCGCGTATGACGCCTTTTCGCTCGGTCTCGGCGATCCCGTGCCGCTCTCCGCCGAACATGGCGAAGGCATGGGCGAACTCTATGACGCGCTACGCGAGGCTCTGCCCGAAGAGACCGCCGAGCCCGCTGACGAAGACATCGTCATCGAAGAGAATTTGAGGAACGACGAGGAAGACGGCAGCGACCTCGATGTGACGAAGCCGCTGCGCATCGCCGTCGTCGGCCGGCCCAACGCCGGCAAATCGACGCTGATCAATCGCATTCTCGGCGAGGATCGGCTGCTGACCGGACCCGAAGCGGGAATCACGCGCGACTCGATCTCGGTCGATTTTCTGTGGCGCGACCGCAAGATGAAGCTCTTCGACACGGCCGGTCTGCGCAAGCGCGCCCGCGTCGTCGACAAGCTGGAAAAGCTTTCCGCCGCCGACGCATTGCGCGCCGTGCGATTTTCCGAAGTGGTCGTGCTGCTCGTCGATTCGACGATTCCCTTCGAGAAGCAGGACCTCTCGATCGCCGACCTCGCCGCCCGTGAAGGCCGCGCCGTCGTCATCGCGCTCGGCAAATGGGACCTCATCGAGGATCGCGGCGCAACGCTGGTGAATCTGCGCGAGGACGCCGAGCGCCTGCTGCCGCAGTTGCGCGGCTGTCCGGCGGTTCCGGTCTCAGGCGCCACGGGGGAGGGGCTCGACAGGCTGATGCAGGCGATCGTCGCCGTCCATGAGACTTGGAACAGGCGCATCGCCACGGCGCGGCTCAATCGCTGGCTCTTGAACCAGGTCGAGGAAACGCCGCCGCCGGCGGTCTCCGGACGGCGCATCAAAATCCGCTACATGACGCAGGCGAAATCGCGGCCGCCGCATTTCGTGCTGTTTGGCAATCAGCTCGACGAATTGCCGGCGAGCTATGAGCGATTCCTGATCAACGGGCTGCGAAAGACGTTTGATCTTCCCGGCGTGCCGATCAGGATTTCAAGAAAGGCGGGGGATAATCCTTACGCCGGAAATCGAAGGGATTAAGCCGATGGCGGCGCTGCGCGCTCAAGCGCATCGCGCACTGCCGCCGCAAGGGCGGCGCAGCCAGTGAGCTCACGAACGAGGGCGTCTCTCAGCGTCTTCGGCAATTCAAGCTGAACGCCGGCGCCTAAGCGGCCCCGGTTGCAGATATTGGCCGGATCGCGCCCCGCCAGGCGATGGCCTTCCCCAACCGCCTTCGCCTTGAAGCCCGCGCCCGCGAGCGCCTCGCAAATGGCATCGCGCAGGCTCTCGTGCAGGCCGCCGACCCAGATCGACGCATCGTCTCCCTGATCCTTGCGGCCATGAACGCCGATGGCGACCTCGGAGGCTGTGACGAGCGCCAGCGCCCGCGGCTCGTCGAAGCGCGAAGATGTGATGTGCAGGCGCGCACTGTTCGCGCGATTCAGCCCTTCGAAGCAATAGAGCGAGAAGCGGTCCGCCGCGATCGCCGCCGCGATGTCGGATGTTGCGGGCTCGATCAGTCCGCCGTGCGGCGCAATGATCGCGATCGGCGAGGCGCGTCGCGCGATGCGAATCCGATAATCAACGCCCTGGATTTCATACGCTGCAAGCGTCGCGAAACTATCGTATCGGTCCGCCATGTGGTTAAAGGCCTCGACGCATGAGCCCGATCGCTCGCGCGCTCAGGAAATGCATTATGACGGCTAAACCCTCTCCCGAAAAACTCCTCGCCCTCGGCACGTCGTTCTGGAACGCCAAGACGCTGCTCTCGGCGGTGGAGCTTGGCGTGTTCGACGCCCTCGCTGAAGGCCCGGCGGATCTCGCGGCGCTGACTACGAAACTCGGCCTGCACGAACGTTCCGCGCGCGACTTTTTCGATGCGCTCGTCGCGATGAAAATTCTGGAGCGCGACGCGAATGGGCGCTACGCCAACACGCCGGAGACAGCATTGTTTCTCGCGCGCGGCCGGCCGAGCTATGTCGGCGGCCTGCTGGAGATGGCCAATGCGCGCCTTTACGCGAGCTGGGGCCGTCTGACTGAAGCGCTCAGAACCGGCCGACGCCAGAGCGAACATCAGGACGCGAGCGATTTCTTTGCGGCGCTTTACGCCGATCCGAAACGCCTGCGCGGGTTTCTGGCGGCGATGAGCGGCGTCAGCGCGGGCGCGGCGCAGGCCATCGCCGATAAATTCCCGTGGCGCGACTACAAGAGTTTCGTCGATGTCGGCGCCGCGCAGGGCATGGTCCCCGTCACCATCGCGCGGGCGCATCCGCATCTTGCAGGCGGCGGATTCGATCTGCCGCAGGTCGGACCGATCTTCGAGGAATTTGTCGCCACGAATGGTCTCGCCGACCGCGTGCGCTTCCATCCCGGCGACTTTTTCAAGGACGCATTGCCCAAGGCCGACGTCATCGTCATGGGCCATATTCTTCACGACTGGGACCTCGAACAAAAGCGCCTGCTGCTGAAGAAAGCCTATGACGCGCTTCCCCAAGGCGGGGCGCTCATCGTCTACGAGGCAATGATCGACGACGACCGTCGCGAGAACGCCTTCGGTCTGCTGATGAGCCTCAACATGCTGATCGAGACCGACGGCGGCTTCGACTTCACCGGCGCCGATTGCCAGGGCTGGATGAGGGCCGCCGGCTTTTCCAGCGCGCGCGTCGAGCCGCTGAATGGGCCGAATTCGATGGCGGTCGCCATCAAATAGCGCCGCTGCGGAGGCCAGCGTCGGTCGCGCCTGCGACCAAACCCCGCGTCGCGACACCGGATTTTGGGTTGGACAGGCGTCAGTTTTGAATTATTCTAATTCCTGTGTCGCGGGACCTCCAAAGGCCACGCCGACTCGACATACCGGAGGCAAGAAATGGCTACGCTCAAGGGCAGCAAGACCGAAGAAAACCTGAAGGCCGCGTTTGCTGGCGAATCGCAGGCGAACCGCCGCTATCTCTATTTCGCTCAAAAGGCCGACGTTGAAGGCTACAATGACGTGGCCGCCGTGTTCCGCTCGACCGCCGAAGGCGAGACCGGCCACGCCCATGGCCATCTGGAGTTTCTTGAGAACGTCGGCGACCCGGCGACCGGCCTGCCGATCGGCAAGACCGCCGACAATCTCAAAGCCGCCGTCGCCGGCGAGACTCATGAATATACCGACATGTATCCGGGCATGGCGCGCTCGGCCCGCGACGAGGGCTTCGAGGAGATCGCCGACTGGTTCGAGACGCTCGCCAAGGCCGAGCGCTCGCACGCCGGCCGCTTCCAGCGCGCCCTCGACGAGTTGAAGTAAGAGCGACGCCTCGCGCGAAAGCGCGTCGTGATTGCGAGCGAAGCGAAGCAATCCGAGGCCGCCGTACGGCTGCTGGATTGCTTCGTCGCTCACGCGCCTCGCAATGACGCTAGCGGTCGCATCATAGGACCATCATGAGAGAAGGCAGTCTCGAGGCGCCGATCCGGCATCCGCTGGATTGGAAGAGCGCCGATTTTTATGACGCGGCGAAGCTCGACGCTGAAATGCGCCGGGTCTTCGACATCTGTCATACGTGCCGGCGGTGTTTCAATCTCTGCGACTCATTCCCTCGGCTGTTCGATCTCGTCGACGAGTCGAAAAGCGGCGAACTGGACACCGTCGCCAGCGCGGATTTCAAGAAGGTCGTGGACGCCTGCACGCTCTGCGACATGTGCTTCATGACGAAGTGCCCCTATGTGCCGCCGCACGAATTCAACATCGATTTTCCGCATCTCATCCTGCGCTATCGCGCGGTCGAAGCGAAGCAGAAGGGCGTGCCAGCAGCCGATCGCGCGCTCGCCGACACCGACCGCAACGGCAAATGGGCGACGCTGATCTCGGGCGCGGTCAATTGGGCGACGCGCCGCGACAACAAGACGATGCGCGGCCTCGAAGAGAAGATCGCGGGCGTCGATCGCGCCGCCGAACTGCCGAAATACGCGAGCAAGTCGCTCGAAGCGCAGGCCGCCGCCAACCCGCCGGCGCGCGACGTATCCGCGCCGGCGAAAGCGCGCAAGGCCGTGCTCTACGCCACTTGCTATGGCGACTACAACGACACATCGATTGGCATGTCGGCGCTCGCCGTGCTTGCCAAAAATGGCGTCGAAACGAAGGTCGTGCACCCCGCCTGCTGCGGCATGCCGAAGCTCGAACAGGGCATGATCGAAGAGGTGGCCGAGGCGGCGCAAAAGGTCGCCGCCGCTTTCGCGCCTTACATCGATGAGGGCTACGACATCGTCGCGCCGGTACCGTCCTGCGCGCTGATGCTGAAGTTCGAATGGCCTCTCATTCTGCCCGAGGATGAAAGCGTCAAGCGTCTGGCCGGAGCGACATTCGACCTTTCCGAATATGTCGTCGACATCGCGCGCAAGGAAGGGCTGGCCGACGGCATGTCGGCGATCGACGGCGGCGTCGCCTTCCATGTGTCCTGTCATTCGCGCGCTCAGAACATCGGCCAGAAAGGCGCGGAGCTGCTGGCGCTGATTCCAGACGCCGATGTGACGGTGGTCGAGCGCTGCTCGGGACATGGCGGCGCCTGGGGCTATAAGAAGGGCAATTTCGAAACCGCGATGAAGGTCGGCAAGCCCGCCGCACGGCAGATGCAGAGCGCCGGCAAGCGGCATATCGTCTCGGAATGCCCGCTCGCCGGACTGCATGTCGAACAGGAGATCGAAACGCTCGGCGGCGAGACGCCGAAGCCGGAGCGCGTCGGTCACCCGATCGTGCTGATGGCGCGGGCGTATGAGAAGGGCAATCGGTAATAGGCAGTCCGAGAATTGTCGGTCGCCCAGGTCCGGCTGCCGACTTCCGACTGCAGCGCCAAAACGATTAGGCGAGGAGTAAAAGAATGACGAACCGTCTCGAACTCACGCCCGACGACATCCTCCCCTGGGTCGAATACGCCAAGGGCCGCGCGGAGCATCGCAAGCGCATCACCGCGATCAAGCGGCATCGCCGGGTCGAAGTCGGCCCTTACGTCACCTTCTATTTCGAGAATTTCGACACGATGTGGCTGCAGGTGCAGGAAATGCTGCATATCGAAAGAGGCGGCGAGGCGCAGCTTACCGACGAGCTTGCGGCCTATAATCCGCTCATCCCCAAGGGCAAGGAGCTTATCGCCACCTTCATGATCGAGATCGACGACGCGCTGCGCCGCGCCCGCGTGTTGGCGCAACTCGGCGGCATCGAGCAAACCGCCTTCATCGAAGTCGCCGGCGAACGCATCGCCGGCAAGGCCGAGGAAGACCAGGACCGCACTTCCGAAGAAGGCAAGGCGAGCAGCGTGCAATTCGTGCACTTTTCCTTCACCGACGCGCAGATCGCCGCCTTCAGCGCGCCGAACGCGCGGGCGATCCTGGGCCTGTCGCATCCCAACTACAGCCATATGGCGGTGCTGTCGGAAGCGACGCGCGCGGCGCTCGCGGGGGATTTCCAATCGTAGCCGCGCGGTTGACGTAATACGGCACTGCCGTATATTCATTTGGTGTTCACGGTCGTCGAAACGCCAACATTTGTCAGGCTTGCCGGGCAATGCTGGCGAGATGACGAAAGGGTCGCATTCATCGACTTTATTGCGGCGAATCCCGATGCGGGCGACATCATTCCCGGGTCCGGCGGGCTGCGAAAAGTGCGATGGGGTGGAAGCGGTCGGGGCAAGCGCGGCGGCGTTCGGGTGATCTACTTCAGCCGTCGTGCCGAAGGCGAGATATGGCTTCTGCTCGTTTATCCGAAGTCCGTACGCGAGAATGTATCGCCCGATGTTCTTCGGCAGATCAGGAAGGAAATTGAAAATGTCTAGGGCAGCGCCGAAGCAGGCCAAGCGCCCGGTCAAGTTTGACGTTGGTGTGGAGTTGCTGGCCTCGGTGCGCGAGATGAAGGCCGGCGCGCGCGCGCGCATTCATAAGCCCGACGTTCCGGAATTCGTCAGGGCGAGGCTAGCGTCTGGGCTTTCCCAAGCGGAATTCGCGGCGTTGCTCGGCGTTTCCGTGCGAACCTTGCAGGATTGGGAGCAAGGCCGCCGCAAACCCTCCGGCGCCGCATTGACGCTCTACAAAATCGCCGAGCGGCGCCCCGAAGTCTTGCGCGAGCTGGCGGCGTGAATCGCTAGATCACGCTGCGTTCAGGCGGACTCGCCTGAACGCAGATAACGTGATGGATTCTAATAATTTAGAGCGCGCTCTGCGCGAAAAACCGGTTCCCACATTTTCGCAGCGCGCTCTAGCAGCTCGTCATTTTCAACCCGACTACTGCGATAGGGCTGCGTCCTGTCGGAAACGACGCGCGCGGCGCTCGCAGGGGATTTCGGGTGAGCTGACCAGCGTCCTCGTTTCGCCCTCGCTTATCGCGGGCATCCACGCGGCGATGCTGCGGGACG
>JBFXJV010000103.1:0-9517 GCA_050174515.1 Methylocystis sp. | reverse complement strand
GCAGCAGCGTGAACTCCCCCGGCACGTCTACTTCGACGCCATCGACGAGAATCTTGGTCACTTCGCTCTCTCCGAAGTCTCGACGGGTTCAATCATCACTCGGCCGCCACGCGGATCGGATCGGGATGCGGATTGGCCGCATATTGATCGATACGCTTCTCGATCACGTCGCGGAAATGGGTGATCAGTCCCTGAATCGGCCAGGCCGCGGCGTCGCCCAACGCGCAAATCGTGTGGCCTTCGATCTGCTTCGACACGTCAAACAACATGTCGATCTCCTTCTTATGCGCGCGGCCTTCGACCATGCGCTGCACGACGCGCCACATCCAGCCGGTGCCCTCGCGGCACGGCGTACACTGGCCGCAGCTTTCGTGCTTATAAAAGTATGACAGGCGCGCGATGGCGCGGATGATGTCGGTCGACTTGTCCATCACGATCACCGCCGCCGTGCCGAGGCCCGAGCCGAGCTTGACGAGACTGTCAAAATCCATCGGACAGTCGATGATCTGATGCGCCGGCACGCAGCGCACCGAAGAGCCGCCCGGAATCACCGCGAGCAGATTGTCCCAGCCGCCGCGCACGCCGCCGCAATGGGTCTCGATCAATTCGCGGAACGTAATCGACATCGCCTCTTCGACATTGCACGGACGATCGACGTGCCCGGAGATCGAAAAGAGCTTCGTGCCGGTGTTGTTGGGCCGGCCTATGCCGGCGAACCAGGCGGAGCCCCGGCGCAGAATGGTCGGCGTGACCGCAATCGATTCAACATTGTTGACCGTCGTCGGGCAGCCATAAAGGCCGACATTGGCCGGAAACGGCGGCTTCAGGCGCGGCATGCCCTTCTTGCCCTCGAGGCTTTCGAGCAGCGCGGTCTCCTCGCCGCAGATATAGGCGCCGGCGCCGTGATGGACGTAAAGATCGAAAGGATAGCCGTGGATATTGTCCTTGCCGATCAGCCGCGCCTCATAGGCCTCATCGACCGCTTGTTGAAGCGCGATGCGCTCGGCGATGAACTCGCCGCGGATATAGATGTAGCAGGCATGCGCGCCCATGGCGTAGCTCGCGACGAGCGCGCCTTCGACCAGCGTATGCGGATCGTTGCGCATGATCTCGCGATCCTTGCAGGTGCCAGGCTCCGACTCGTCGGCGTTGATCACGAGATAATGCGGCCGCTTGGGATCGACTTCCTTCGGCATGAAGGACCATTTGAGGCCCGTCGAGAAGCCGGCGCCGCCACGCCCGCGCAGGCCCGACGCTTTCACCTCATTGATGATCGCGTCGCGGCCCTTGTCCAGGAGCGCCTTGGTGTTGTCCCACTGCCCGCGTTTTCGCGCGCCGGCAAGCGATCTGTCGCCGAGACCATAAAGATTGGTGAAGATACGATCCGCGTCGGAGAGCATGGCTGTTCCTCTTCCCTCCGCTACTTCGCGCCGTCGCCGTAAAACGACGTCAGGCTCGTGAGCTTGCCGACCGGCTCCGAGGAGACGCGCCCGATCTGCGAGCCGGTCTTCACCGGACGACCCGCAGCGAGATTGTCGAGAAGCTTCTCGAAATTCTCGGCCGTCAGATCCTCATAATAATCGTCATTGATCTGCACCATCGGCGCGTTGCAGCAGGCGCCGAGGCATTCGACTTCGAGCCAGGAAAACAGCCCGTCGTCGGTCACCCGGCGCTGTGGTCCGACCCGGCGCTGCAGCACGTCGATGATTTCATCGGAGCCGGCGAGCAGGCAGGGCGTCGTGCCGCAGAGCTGGATGAAATATTTGCCGACCGGCGCCAGATTGAACATCGAATAGAAGGTTGCGATTTCGAGCACGCGAATCTTCGCCATGCCGAGCGCGTTCGCAACACTCTCGATAGCCGCCTGCGGCAGCCAGTTGTCGTTCTGCTTTTGCGCCTGCCACAGCGCCGGCACGACCATGGACGCCTGCCGGCCATCCGGATATTTGGCGATCTGCTTTTCGAGCCACGCCTTGTTTTCTGGCGTGAACTCGAAGCTCGCGGGCTGATCTTCGGCGAGACGACGGACGGACATTAGCGATCGACCTCCCCGAACACGATGTCGAGCGAACCCAAAATCGCCGAAACGTCGGCGAGCATGTGGTTCTTGCAAAGAAAATCCATGGCCGAGAGATGCGCGAAGCCCGGCGCGCGAATCTTGCAGCGATAGGGTTTGTCGCCGCCATCGGACACGAGAAAGACGCCGAATTCGCCCTTGGGCGCTTCGACCGCGGCGTAGACCTCGCCTGCCGGCACGTGAAAGCCCTCGGTGAACAGCTTGAAGTGATGGATCAAGGCTTCCATCGAGCGCTTCATCTCACGGCGCGAGGGCGGGGTGATCTTGTGATTGGGCGTCAGCACCGGGCCGCGGTTTTCGGCGCGCATCAGCTTCTCGACGCATTGTTTCATGATCGAGGTCGACTGCCGCATTTCCTCCATGCGGATCACGGCGCGGTCGTAGCAGTCGCCATGCTTGCCGACCGGAATGTCGAACTCCATCTCCTCATAGCATTCGTAAGGCTGCGCCTTGCGCAAATCCCACGCCGCGCCCGAGCCGCGCACCATCACGCCGGAGAAGCCCCATTTCCACGCATCTTCGAGAGAGATGACGCCGATATCGACATTGCGCTGCTTGAAGATGCGATTGCCGATGAAGAGTTCGTCGAGGTCTTCGACGACCTTCAGGAAGGGATCGCAAAAGGCGCCGATGTCCTCAACGAGCTGGTCCGGCAAATCGCGCGCGACGCCGCCGGGCCGGAAATAATTGGCGTGCATGCGCGCGCCCGACGCGCGCTCATAGAACACCATCAGCTTTTCGCGCTCTTCATAGCCCCAGAGCGGCGGGGTGAGCGCGCCGACGTCCATCGCCTGCGAGGTGACGTTCAGGAGATGCGACAGCAAGCGGCCGATTTCAGCATAAAGCACGCGAATGAGCTGGCCGCGGCGCGGAACTTCGACGCCAAGCAGACGTTCGATCGCGAGGCAGAAGGCGTGCTCCTGATTCATCGGCGCGCAATAATCGAGCCGATCGAAATAGGGCACGTTCTGCAGATAGGTGCGCGCCTCCATCAGCTTCTCGGTGCCGCGATGCAGGAAGCCGACATGCGGATCGACGCGTTCGACGACTTCGCCGTCCAACTCCAGGATCAGGCGCAACACGCCGTGCGCCGCGGGGTGCTGCGGACCGAAGTTGATGTTGAAGTTGCGCAGTCCCTGGGACTCAGGTTTTGCCGGCGCGGGTGTTTGATCGTTCATCTCGACGCGCTCACTTGCTGGCCTTCTCATCGCCCGGAAGGTCGTAGCTCACGCCCTCCCATGGCGAGAGGAAATCGAAGTTGCGGTATTCCTGGCTGAGCCGCACCGGCTCATAGACGACGCGCTTTTGTTCGTCGTCGTAGCGCACTTCGACGAAGCCGGTCATCGGGAAGTCCTTGCGCAGCGGATGACCGTCGAAGCCGTAGTCGGTCATGATGCGGCGCAGATCGGCGTGGCCTGAAAAAATCACGCCGAAGAGATCATACGTCTCGCGCTCGAACCAATCCGCGCCTGGATAGAGCGCGGTCAAGGAGGCGACGGGCGTCTCTTCCGACGCCGGCGTCTTGATCCGGATGCGGCGATTATGTTTCGGCGACAAAAGATGCGCGACGACCTCGAAACGCTCGGCGCGCTCGGGGTAGTCCGCCGCAGTGACGTCAATGAAGCAGGCGAACAGGCAGTCCGGATCGTCGCGCAGAAAAGTCGCAACTTCGAGCCAACACGGTCGCGCCACGGTCAGCGTGAGTTCGCCATAAGCGATCTTCACATCCGTGATCGCGCCGGGAAGCGCGCCGCTGATCTTTGCGCCGAGAGTCTCCAATTCAGCCGACATTCTGGATTCCTTGGCGTGCCGCAATTCCCTCGTCCTTCGAGACGGCGGCTGCGCCGCCTTCTCAGGATGAGGGAATTGCCTGACCCGAACCCGCCCTCATCCCGAAGAGCCCGCGCTAGCGGGCGTCTCGAAGGACGAGGGCGGCTGCTCCCTCAATTTCGCGTGCTAGCGCTCGATCGTGCCCGTGCGCCGGATTTTCTTTTGCAACAGCAGCATGCCGTAAACGAGCGCCTCAGCCGAAGGCGGGCATCCCGGCACATAGACGTCGACCGGAATGATGCGATCGCAGCCGCGCACCACAGAGTAGGAATAGTGGTAGTAGCCGCCGCCATTGGCGCAGGAGCCCATCGAGATCACGTAGCGCGGCTCGGGCATCTGGTCATAGACCTTGCGCAGCGCCGGCGCCATCTTGTTGGTCAGCGTGCCCGCGATGATGATGCAGTCCGACTGGCGCGGGCTGGCGCGCGGCGCGAAGCCGAAGCGCTCCAGATCATAGCGCGGCATCGCCGCCTGGATCATCTCGACGGCGCAGCAGGCGAGGCCGAAGGTCATCCACATCAACGAGCCGGTGCGCGCCCAGTTGATGACGTCGTCGGTCGCGGTGACGAAAAAGCCCTTGTCGGCGAGTTCGTCGTTGAGATGAAGAAAGAAAGGGTCGTCCGATCCGACCGGCTTGCCGCTGCGCGGATCGATCAGTCCTTTGGGTTGCGGCGCGATCAGGGTCTGGCGCGCGCCTTCCTTCTCGATCAATCCCATTCCAGAGCTCCCTTGCGCCACTCATAGACGAAGCCAACGGTGAGCACGCCAAGGAAGACCATCATCGACCAGAAGCCGAAGGCTCCCGCTTCCTTGAAGGCCACCGCCCAGGGAAAGAGAAAGGCCACTTCGAGATCGAAGACGATGAAAAGGAGCGAAACGAGATAGAAGCGCACGTCGAATTTCATGCGCGCGTCGTTGAACGGATTGAAGCCGCATTCATAGGCGGACATTTTTTCGGGGTCCGGCGCCTTGAAGGCGAGCAGGAAGGGCGCGACGAGCAGCGCGCCGGCGATCACCGCCGAAAGCGCGATGAAAATCACCAGCGGCAGATATTGTTCGAGCAGCAGGGGCATCGAGTCTTGTCCGACTTCGGCGGGGCGAGGGCCGGTCGCGGGAGCGTTTCCTTGGCTGTTTTCCTTAGAACGACTCCAGGCCGCGCGTTCCGTAACAAAGGCCATTGTGCAAAGCAAGAGAGGAAGCGCCCGGCCAGCGAATTGGCCGCAGCCTTGAATAAAGGCGCCTCAAAAACGGGCGGCGGTTATTCGACCGTCGAATGGCGCGACAGCGTCGTCGCCGCCTCGAACTCCTTAAAGCGCGCCGCCCGCCTCGCCATGGCCTCGGCGTCTGCGCCCCAGGCGCGCATCTGCCAGTCTTCGTCCACATTGGCGGCGTCCCAGGCGGCGGCCAGGTCGATTTCACGCAGCGCCGTCGCGAGCGCGATGATCGCGGATCCGGTGAGCGTGGTCATGACGCTGAGCGCCGCGAGCCTGAGCGGCGCGCCGTCGCCCTCGCCCACATAGGCGCGCAAGGCGCGCGCGAAAGCGTCGAGCGCCTCCTGCGGCTGTTCGACGAACATGACGCCCTCGGCGAGCGTAAGCTTGGCAGCGAGCTTGTTCCGAGCGAAGGCGACGATGGGGTTCCAGGCTGCGGCTTGAGCCGCCGCCAGGCTCTCGGGCTCCCCGGCGCGATAGCAGATCAGGTCGGAGCCGGCATATTTGGCGACCTCGGCCTCGACATCTTCCATCTGCGCCGCGACGCCATCGAGCGCCGTGTTCGCAAGCTTCGTCAGCGGCATTGTCGCGGGATCGATCGTCTCGCCCTGATCCGCCCATTCGCCGGCGATCGCCTCGGCAAGCGGCCGCGACGGCAAGAGCAGCGGACGCCGCGCCGGCGTATTGACCGGCCGGCCATCGAGGAAAATCCCATATCCGCCTTCCGCGGGCGCGGCGACGGCCTCCTTGTAGAAGCGCTTCGGCGGCACGCGCGCGGGGTCGCGCGCGGCTTTGACCGGATCGCGCTCATCGGGGGAGACGAAAATATCGGCGTCGAGGCCGACGGGTCCTTTAGACATTTGTCAGTCCTTGCATGAAGCGCTTGTCATTCCCGACGCTCGCGTCGGCGAGCGATCAGGAATCCAGAGCAAATTCAGAGATCCTGGATCGGCTCTGGATTGCCGGTCAGGCCTTCAGCCTGCCGGGAATGACATTCTGATTATGCCTCACGCGTCCGGCGCGTCCTCGATCGGATCGCGTCGCTTCACGTCGAAGCCGAAAATCTCCCAGCTCTTTTCCATATGGTCGGGCAGCGGCGCGGTCACGTCGATCACGCCGCCTTTGGGATGCGGCAGCGCCAGCCGCCTCGCGAGCAGATGCAGTTTGCGCTCGAGCCCCTCGGGCATCGCTCGCAGCGGATCGCGCCTTCGGACCTCGTCCTCGGGGCGATGGCCATATTTGGGGTCGCCGAAAATCGGATGGCCGATCGCCTCGGCATGGGCGCGCAGCTGATGGGTGCGTCCGGTCAGCGGCTTCATCGACAGCCAGGCGCAGCGCGGCGCGACCTTGTCGACGATGGCGTAATAGGTCAGCGAATGCTGGGCGTCGGCCTCGCCATGTTTGGCGACGCGCATCTTCTCAAGCTCCTTTGCGCCTCTCGATTTCTCCATACCGGCGCCCTTCGCCAGATAGAGCGAAATCCGGCCCTGCGCCGGCTTCGGCACGCCTTCGACAAGCGCCCAATAGATTTTCTTGGCCTGCCGCGAACGGAAAATCTCGCCGAGCTCCGCGGCTATCCGCCGGTTTTTGGCCACGAGCAGCACGCCCGACGTGTCGCGGTCGAGGCGATGCACCAGCACGGGCCGCGTATCGCCCTTGGCGAGCGATTCCAGCATCCCGTCGATATGGCGACTCTGGCCAGAACCGCCCTGCGTCGCCAATCCATAGGGCTTGTTGAGGACAAGCACGTCCTTGTCCTCGAAGAGCGTCATCCCCTGGAGCGCCAGGGCGTCCTTAGGGTCCGCGCGCCGCACCGCCGGGCTCGCCGGCGCCTCGATCCTCAAGGGCGGCACCCGAACTTTCTGGCCCTCGTCGAGCCGCGTCGACGTTTCGACCCTCTTGCCGTCGACCCGGACTTCTCCCTTGCGACAGATTTTGGCGAGATGAGAAAGCGCGAGCGCGGGGTAGCGACGCTTGAACCAGCGATCGACGCGCATCCCCGCCTCGTCCTCGGTGACGACGGCGGTGGAGACGCCCGACATGCCAACAGTCGCTGAAGAATCTGGACGAGCGGCCATGCCGGCTTATCGGCCAAAGGCGGCCGGCTGTCGATTCGCATCACGTTAATTTTGCCAGGGGAAGCGATAGTGTTACACAAAGCCGCACGCCTCGCGACGTCTTGAAGCGTTAAGTTTCACGGGTCTATGGCGGCAAATCATTAAAGGCGCGTCGAGCGGCGGAGCGCTTCACAGTGAATAAGATTACGACGAAACCGGAAACTGGCGTGCGGACGGAAGTGCGCCCGCCGCTGAGGCCCCGTTGGCTGCATCCCGCCTCGACGGCGGCGGTCGTCGGGACATTCCTCGCCTTCTTCGTTTCTGGCGTCTACTGGCCCCAGTCGCCGGTCGTCGACCTCAGCGGCATCAGCGCAGACCTTATCCCCGAAGGCGTGTCTCTGGAGGCGGGCGATCCGGCGCCTGAAGGAGATTCGCTGGAAGACCCGCTTCCGGTCGAAACAGCCGCTCTCACCGAGGAAGGGATGGACGAGCTGGTCTCCGATGAGCCGCCGCCGCCGCTGATCATGGAGCCTGACGCGGTTCAGGCGCCGGAGAAAACAGCGAAGCCAGAGAAAAAGGAAAAGGCGGAGAGGCCTGCCAAAACCCGGCAAAGAACCCGGGAGCGACGAGAGACCGGAAGCCAGGGCCGCCGCACCGCCCAGACCGGCCGGCGCTATGGGCTGCCGGGAGGAACCGGTCGAGGTTCGGGCACTGCCCGGATCGCCGGCCGCTTCGGATTGCCTGGCGGCCGCGGCAGTGGTTCGGGCGCTTCGCAGGCGACCTGTCTGGCGCAGATAGCAGCGTCAATTCGCGGACATACGCCCGCTGTGACGAGCCTCGGACCGGGATCAGTCGTCGTCAAGTTCTATGTGAACGCCGGCGGCGGCCTCTCGGGGATTTCGGTTTCGGGCGGAAGCGCCGCGCATGCGGCGCTGGCGCGGCGCATCGTCGCCTCGTCGCGCGGGCCGGCGAGTTGCGGGCCGGTATTCGCGCGGCAGGGCATAACGTTTCAATAGGAACTGGCGTCGCAAGGATTCAGGAGAGCGCAGCTCATGGAATTTGCTCCAATGTCGCCGTTCGGCATGTTTCTTTACGCCGGACCGGTTAGCAAGGTCGTGATGGCGCTGCTTCTCGCCGCGGCGGTCTGGACCTGGGTGCTCATTATCGACGGCGTCTTTGTGCTGGTGAGGTTGTCCAAGGCATTGGATCGCGCGCGGGCGGGCGGCGACATCGGCGTGCTGTGGCCAATCGCCGAGGCCGCGCGCGAAGCGTCGCAAGCCGAATTGCCCGATGAACCCCCACATCTAAAGCGCGAGCGGGTCCTGCAGCAGATGAACCGCGCGGCGCGCGAATTCATGCTTGACGCGGAAGGCGGACTTCCCGTTCTCGCGGTCGTCGCCTCAGCGGGCCCCTTTGTCGGCCTCTTCGGCACGGTCTGGGGCATTATGTCGAGCTTCTCTGGAATCGCGCAGACGCAGGACACGAGTCTTGCCGTCGTCGCACCCGGCATCGCCGACGCTCTGGCCGCGACCGCCTATGGGCTCGCCGCCGCCATCCCGGCGGCGATCGGCTATAACCGCATGGGCATGGCCTTTGGCGAGCTGAGGGACAAAATGAGCCGCTACGTCATGTCTTATGCGCGTTCGATCGCGTAGATCATGCTGCATTTGGACGGAATCGCCCAAATACGGATGAACTGATCGATTTCAAAATTTCGAGCGGGCTCCATGCGAAACGCCGGGTTCGCGGGCCGCGCTCGATCGGGCATGCGCGCGCCATCTTGGCCAGCGCAACCTCCTCGTTTAGAGTTTGCCCGCTTTTGATTTGCGCGAGGTTAGGAATGAGCGATCGGTCCAGCGAGCAGGCTTTGCTCGATCGAGCCAATCTGGACGCAAGAATCGCCTTCGTGGCCGCGAGCTTCCTTCTCGCATACGCCTTCGCGGCGCTGCTCGATCGCGTGGGCGCGCCGGAGCGCTTTGTCGGCGGCGCCCCGCCCTATTTCACCGTTCTGGGTCTCGCCACGCTTGGCTTCCTTCTGCATTCGATGCGCGTGTCGGTTTATTACACCGCCGGCCGCGCGCTGCCCGCCGCCTATGCCGGCTTCGCCAACGCCGCGATCGTGGTCGCCCTGATGCTGCCCTTCGGCGCCCGTCTTGCCGGACGCGGCTGGTCGACGGGCGCGATCGCCGGAATCTTTGCCGGCCTCGCCCTGGCGGGACTTTATCTGGGACCGCTGCTGCGCAAGACCGGCGTGTTCTCGATTTCAGAGCTTCTCTGCGCGCGTTTCCAAAGCGCTGCAACGCGGGTCGGATTCATCGGGGCGGTGGCCTTGTCTTAGATCG
>JBFXJV010000102.1:0-9539 GCA_050174515.1 Methylocystis sp. | reverse complement strand
CTCTAAGCCAAGATTTTCGATATTTGGCTTGCGGCCCGCGGCAAGAAGCAGATGCGAGCCATCGAGGCGTTTCTCTCCAGCCTCGGTCTGAACCACTAGCGCGACGCCGCAATTTCCCTTCTCGACCCGTGCGATTGTTGTGTTTTCCAGTATGTCGACGCCCTCTTCGGCGAGCGTCTCGCGCACTACGGCGACCGCGTCCGGATCATCCTTGGGCAAGATGGGACCAATATCGATCAAAGTGACTTTCGCGCCGAGGCGCCGATGCGCCTGCGCCATTTCACAGCCGATCGGCCCGGCGCCAACGATGAGCAAATGGTTCGGTAGGATCGAATTCTCGAAGATCGACTCGTTCGTGAAATAAGTAACCTCGTCAATTCCAGGGATCTCTGGGATCGCGGCGCGGCTTCCTGTTGCGAGCACGAAGCGCCGCGCGCGGATGATCTTGCCGCCGGCTTCGATCGTTCGTTCATCTATAAACCGGGCGTGCGCCTGTATTACCGTGCAGCCTAACCCAACAAAGCGCTCAACCGAGTCGTGCGGCGCGATCGATGCAATCACGTCGTGCACATAGGCGTTGACAGCCGCGAAATCGACGCGGGGCTCGCCGCCATGAACGCCGAAGCGCGTCGCTCGCGAAACCGCATTCGCGGCCTTGGCGGCCGCGAGAAGCGATTTCGACGGCACGCAGCCTGTATTTAGGCAATCTCCGCCCATGCGGTTTGCCTCGATAAGAATCGTCTGGGCGCCCATCTGCGCCGCGCCCGCGGCGACGGAGAGACCGGCGGAGCCGGCGCCGATAATGCAAATGTCGCACGTAATTTGTTCGCTCACGATCCATTGTCTCCCTTCGCGCTGCACGAAGCGCCGCCAAGAACGCAGAAGCGCGAGCAGAAGACATGATTGAGACTGACCGGGCGGAAATGACTCCGCGAGCGTCGTCCCCAACTCGAAACCATGCGCGTCCGGCAAAAGCGTGCAGGACACAACAACAGGCCGCTCAGCTCCCTTGCGCTTGATCACCATCCTCGAAGTCGCGCACATCATGTCCATGGGGGAGCGGCCCAATATGCTCCAGCAGCCTTCGCTGATCTCAGGCGCATCTTCGCGCGCGTCCATTTCCGGGAAGAGGACCAATCGAGCGGGATCGTCTGCGTCGAGGCGCAACCCCAGCCTGTCGGACAGCGCGCGAAATCCGCCTCGCGTCTCGGCCTCGGTCTCGTCCCATACGAGACGCGAAGCGATAGTCAGATCGAAATTATTGGACGCGAGCCAGCGCAGGCCGTCGACGGCTGGTTTCCAGCTGTTGGGTCCGCGAATTTTTTCATGGCCGGCCGCTTCGTAATGGTCGAGCGATACGCGTATCGTCAGCCTGCCTGGGAATCTGGCTGAGAGATCGAGCAGCTTCGCCTTCGCGCGCTGCATCGGTTTCATCCCATTCGTGAGGATAACAACCCGATGGCCCCCGATGAGACAATCTTCGAGCATTCCCGACGTATCGGGGCTCATGAAGGGCTCGCCGCCGGTGAATCCGATTTCTAACGGTCCACCAGAGAGCCCCGCCGCTTCCATCAGGAACGCCGCCGCCTCAGCGCGCGTCAGATAGGAAAGACGGTCGTTGCGCGGCGAGGATTCGATATAGCACCCCTCGCAGGCGAGATTGCAAAGCGTCCCCGTGTTGAACCACAAGGTTTCAAGACGGTGAAACGGAACCGACGCGCGGCGCTCACCCTTGGCCGTGACGTCTGGATCAGCGAATTGGGCCGCTGCCCGGGAAAGGTCTGCGCGAACGCCTTCCCCATTCAAGACACTGACCGAAGGGACTCTCATACGACGGTTCCTCGATGTTCAGTTAGGCAATTCGAATCTGCGCTACAAAAGGTTTCACCGCTGCGGCGGATATGTCGCGCCGCAGCTATATAGTCGGCCAACTGCCTTCCTCTAGGATGTTTTCTAATCTCCGGCACGGAAGTAACTTTTCCCGGGGTCGCGACGAAGGCCTCAATAGGCGGTCAGCATGAGCCTATCGATTGTCATTCCGATCTTGAACGCTTCGCAAACGCTGCCAGGAACACTGGCGGCGCTGTCTGGCGTCGACGGCGAAATTCTCGTCGTCGATGGCGGCTCAACCGATGCTAGCGCAAACATGGCGCGTGACCGGGGCGCGCGGGTCATTGTCGCGCCGAGAGGACGCGGCCCGCAGTTAAGCGCCGGCGCCGAGCAAGCAAGGGGCGACTGGCTCTTGTTTCTTCACGCGGATACTTTGCTGGAGGAAGGCTGGCGGAACGCCGTGACCCATTTTTGCAAGGACCCGGCAAATCGGACGAAGGCGGCGACCTTCCGCTTCGCTCTGGATGATCCATCACGGCAAGCGCGACGTCTGGAGCGAATGGTCGCCTGGCGCGTTAGGAGACTGGGCTTGCCCTATGGCGATCAGGGCCTGCTTATTCATCGTGACCTTTATCGCGCTGTCGGCGGCTATAAGCCGCTGGAGCTGATGGAGGATGTCGACTTCGCGCGCCGGATCGGTCGGCGCCGCGTCGTAGCGCTTCCCGTAACGGCGCGCACCTCCGCCGCGCGGTGGCGTCGGGAGGGATGGCTGCGGCGCAGCGCCCGCAACCTCCTTTGCCTCTCGCTATATTTCGCAGGCGTTCCAACGAAGTTCATCAAGCGCGTCTACGGCTGACGATGGGTCTTCGCGCGCATCTTGTCATTTTTACGCGCGCGCCGCGATACGGCGCCGGCAAGCGACGCCTCGAAGCAGGCATAGGGCCTATGCAGGCGTTGAGGTTTCAGCGCGTTATGCTAACGCAGACACTTCGACGTCTCGGCGCCGATCCGCGCTGGACAACGTGGCTCGCGGTGACGCCCGATCGCTCTGGACCTTGGCCGCCTAGCTTTGGCGTTTTGCCGCAAGGCAAGGGCGACCTCGGCCAGCGTATGGCGCGGGTCGCAAAAGCGTTGCCGGCGGGACCCGTACTCATCATGGGCTCCGATGTGCCGAGGGTCACGATTGCCGAAGTGGCGCGCGCTTTTCGGGCGTTGGGCAATCATGACACGGTTTTTGGCCCTGCAGCGGACGGTGGCTACTGGGCCGTTGGCTTTCGCCGCCGACCCCACTTCGTTGATCCCTTCCGCGACGTGCGGTGGTCGACGGAACATGCGTTATCCGACAGTCTGGCGAATTTAGCCGGCGCTTCGGTCGCGATGCTCAATACGCACGAGGACGTCGACGACGCCGCGTCGCTCGCGCGTCTTTCCGGTTGGGAGTTTCTATACGGTCGCCGCCGCCGGTAACCTAGGTCCATTGGAGGAACGCCCCGCCTCTATTAGAACCGCGAGATCCACTGGATAGTCGACGCCCGCAATTTCGCGCCCAAGACGATAACCCCACCTTTCGGTTGATGCGTAACCTTGGGACCGAGCAAGTTCAAACGTCGCCGCATCGGTTACGGCCGTCACCCGCTCAATCTTGGAGTGCTTTTCGAGCCGGGCGCCGAAATTGACGGCGTCGCCTATAATCGTGTACTCGAGCCTTGTGCTGTCGCCAACCGCGCCAAACAAAACATCGCCCGTTGAGACTGCCAAGCCAAACGAGGGCGCCACTAAGCCAGCCTCGATGCGCGTAGCGCGCCACGCCTCAAGCTCCGACGCGATTGCATCGACAGCGCGGAGCGCGTCAGCGGCATAAGTATCGTTTACGATCACAGCGCCAAAACTCGCGAGGATGCCGTCGCCGAGGAATTTGTCGATGAATCCTCCGCTTCGCTGAACGAGCGGTATAACGCGCCTTTGATATTCGCCGAGCAGCTGCATTACCTCCTGAGGCGTCAGGTGGCGAGAAATCCTTGTGAAATCGCGCAAGTCGATAACGAGAGCGGCAGCCGATCTCAGCTCCGCCTGACCGGGCTCGATCGGCGCCTCGGCGCGCGCGATTCTCTGCGCCAGGCCTCTTGCGACGAAGCGAGACAACTCGTTGGCCGCAGCGTGATCGACGACGCAACGCAGAACAAGTTGCCGCGTTCTCCGCAACGCTAATGCCAGCACCGCCGTAACCATGAGAATCGAGACAATCTTGTCAAATTCCGCGCCGAGCAGAATGCTCGACGAATTCATGTAATGGACATAGTCGTGAGTGACCGGTGGATTATCCGATTGCGCCACGATGGCGTAGAGTAAGAGACCGCCCCAGCCGGCGGCGCTGACCGCTCCTGCGAGCAACACCCATCGCGCCTCGAAACTCAATGTGCGCAAAGCTATAAAAATAAAGACATAAAGCAGTGTTGGCGCCTTCAAGTAAAAAGCTGGCGGCTGATCATATTGAAGATGAAAGCTCCAAATCAGCAACATCAGCACGCCTATATCGACGATGATCGAAAGCGCTACATGCCAATCTACGAGTCGGTTTTGATAAATCAGGATGAGCCTGACGATGATGAACGCACCATAGGCCGCCAGCGTCCACGGAACGGACTCGAATGCTTGCGAGGGTAAAGCTCTTGGCGCGAGCGCATAGAGCGCGCTCCAAATCAGCAGCAATGCGCCTTGCGCCCAAGCGATAAGCAGTTCTCCCTGCTTATGTTCCTGCGCAATCACTCCTCTCAACCGTGACGGAATATGAGCCGGCGCCGGCTCGCCGAGTGGAACTGCCGTTAAAGAGCGCCAGAATTGCGAAATTGCGTGTCGGAACATCGTCGTTGTGTGAGCCAAGGGGTTCATGGTGGGTGAGCGGCTTAATGTTTTTTGACGAGTTGCGGGCCTTTGCTTGCGCGGGTCTAATCTCGGCGGGCATGTACATGCATACCAGAGACATAGAGCGTTTCATCACGCAAGTAGGCGTGGTGACTGCGTAAACACTGCCCGACAAACCTTAATTGTCACGCGGCGGCGATCTGATCCTTGCATCAGGATGAGCAAACAAGAATCGCCGCAACACAATGAGCAAGTCTGCCGCCCGCTTGGCCGCTCCGAGTTCCAGAAACAAACGAATATCGGCGACAATCCTATCGCGCACAACCGTCGAGCCAATCGGAAGGAGAAGCAAGTAACTCGCGTAAAGTGAAGCGCATTTGGTGGACGGGACCACGCATGGCGGTAATTCTTCCCGGGTCAGATCGGAAAACTCCAAGCAATGAGCGAGCGAAACTAAATCCGGAGCCGTGACGGAGCACGCAAAGTTTGGTTTGGACGGCAGCCATTTCATCGGAGTTTTGGCTCCTTGGCATGACCGCGGTCGGAATCCGCCAGACGCGGTCACTAAGCAGATGGACTCAGTGTGACCATCTTGGCATGCAGGGAAGACGGAACTTTTTTTCGCCCATGTAGTTCCGAACGATTCAGTCATGCTCGGGTCACTGGCAAATTGCGTAGCCAAGGCAGGGGTCGCTGGCGCCGGACCTGAGTGAATTGAGGATTTTTGCGCTACCGCCTGCGACGCCAATGAAGAGCAGGAATGCGAGCAACGCGATTTGAACTGCCTTTTTCATGTCGTCCTTCCTTATTGGCTCCATCCTTGGCGGCATGAAACCCTTTTCGCGCTGTACCGTATTCGCTCGTCGGCGCGCCCCACAATTCTGCCTACGGGCGTGAGTGCTCCGATCGTGAAGCAGGATCAGGACCAATCGCAGCGATACGCCTCGCCCTCACCCTCGCCCGCGCGGCGCGTGGCCACCCACCCGAGACGCAGAATCGTCCGAGTTCTGGGTCAGATTCTCGACTTCGAATCCGTTCCGCAGATGCGCCAATAAGAAGTGCTAAAAAATTCTTCGAAATCGACGGCTTCTTGGTTACGGAGCTGACTGAATTTCTTTTCGGGAGAGATTTCGAGAACTTGAGGGTTGTCACCTCTATCGACAACTTTCTCCTATCAGCCACCGACCTTCAAATCGCACTTGGGGAACGCCGCACGGATTTCGGCTGCGAGCAGCGCCTCGTCTTTTGCAACAAATACAAGTTATCCTGCGTTTATAGAGCTCATAACGAGATATCCCCAACGGGACTTATCACGGACACCAAGAGGAGCGTTGAGAAGATCATGTCAACATCCTCCTCACCGCGTAAGGGCATGCCTGATCCAACGCTTGACGAATTACAATTTCGGCAACGCTTTGCCAGCCAATTTCGGGATCCCGCATTCAATCCGCTGGGCGCCGAGCTCGAGCGTATCGCCTCAGCTGCTTGGGATGCTTATACTAACGCGCGCAAAAGTCCTCTGACAGTCAAGGCTGGCGAAGAGTTCGCCGACCCCGAATTTGAACTCGCCTCCGATTGGCTCGGAGCATACAGAGCAATCGAAGTTGCCCGCCTTCGTCACGATGACCCTTCCGGTCCGACGCGGCTGTTGCTTGTAAACGGCTCATCGCGCAGCGAACATACTTGTCCAGGCGAAATGTCGAAGAGCTGGCGGTTGGCTGAAATTGCCAAGGCGAGATTTGATGCAGCGGGGGCGCATACATGCGTGCTCGACCTCGCCCGCCTTGCATCCGAGTATGGCCGCCATATTCATCCCTGCAAGGCATGTTTCTCGACGGCGGCAGCGCTCTGCCATTGGCCATGTTCCTGTTATCCAAACTACGCGCTGGGCCAGACGCAGGATTGGATGAATGAAATCTATCCCATGTGGGTCGAAGCCCACGGGGTCATGATTATCGCGCCGGTGAATTGGTATCAGGTTCCGTCAGGATTGAAACTGATGATGGATCGTCTTGTCTGCGCCGATGGCGGCAACCCGGATCCGACCCGGACCAAAGGCAAGAACGTTTCGCTCGCCAAGGAGCTCGAACTGGCGGATTGGCCCTATCCGCGTCATTTAGCGGGCCGCGTATATTCCATCGTGGTGCATGGCGATGTCGAGGGCGCAGAAACACTCCGGCGGATTCTCTCCGACTGGCTTAGCTCCATGCATCTCGAGGCGGCGGGCGCCGTCGCTGAGCTCGATCGCTACATTGGCTATTGGAAGCCGTATGCAACGAGCCACGAGGAACTCGACGCCGATACGGCCATGCAGGAAGAAGTGCGGCTTGCGGCGGATACTTTGATCGCCGCCGCCAGGACCCATAAAACAGCACCCCCGGCCAAATTCCTGGCAAGGGAGCCACGCCAGAAATAGCGACTGCGACGAATGCATGGCTGACGCTCCCGTCTCGCGCATATAGGATTGATCAACCGGTCGACCGACAATAGGTTCTCACTTCGTTTCAGCCCGCGAGAACCGACGATCTGAACATACTGTTGCGTTCGGACAGTTCGATCCAGACCCAAGTCTCCAATGAAATGCCGTAAGTGGCGCCAAGCATTTCAGGTCTCGGATTGAACTGTCAATCGACACACCTCAAGGCCGCTGCGTCCAGACATGACCTTCGTCGAGTTCCTCCTTGCCTACGAACCCCCGATCCGCCTGGGAGCTTTCGCCAGCGTCCTCGCCGCGATGGCGCTTTGGGAACTGCTGGCGCCGCGGCGACGCCAAGCCGTTGGCCGTCTCCAGCGCTGGCCCAGCAACCTCGGCATCGTCGTGATCGACACCTTGCTCGTTCGTTTGACCTTTCCGGTTGCCGCTGTCGGCGTGGCTCTGGTTGCCGATGATCGCGGCTGGGGGCTGTTCCGGGCGTTGGGAGCGCCAGCTTGGCTCGCGCTCATCGCCGCGATCATTCTCTTGGACCTCGCCATTTACCTGCAGCACGTACTGTTCCATGCCGTGCCGGCGCTGTGGCGGTTACACCGCATGCATCACGCCGACCTGGAATTCGATGTGACCACCGGCGCGCGGTTCCATCCGCTCGAAATCCTGCTGTCGATGGTGATCAAGATCGGCGTCGTCGCCGCGCTCGGGACGCCGGCGGTCGCCGTGCTACTTTTCGAAGTGCTCCTCAACGCTACCTCGATGTTCAATCACGGCAACGTCCGCCTTCCGAAGAGGTTTGACGAAGCGCTGCGCTGGATTCTCGTCACGCCCGACATGCATCGCGTTCATCACTCGGAGGCGCCACATGAAACCAACAGCAATTTCGGCTTCAACCTGCCCTGGTGGGATCGGCTGCTCGGGACCTATCGCGATCAGCCGGCGGCCGGTCACGAGGGCATGACAATCGGCATTGAGCAGTTCCGCGACCCGAGCGAACTGCGCCTCGACCGCATGCTTCTGCAGCCATTCCGAGATGACGACCGCAGCTATCCGTTGGGCCGGCGGGGCCCTGCCTCATGACGCCGCAGATTCACGTGCTGGTGTAGCGGCCGACGAGCTCGAATCGCCAACCGAATCCAAGAGCCCTCGATGGGCGCTCGAATGCGTGGTCGCCAATCTTCTCGACGAGGCGCTTCGAGCGGAGCCGGATGGCGGCGCCGTCCAGGTTCGCGTCCTTCCGACGGCCACAATTGAGGTGATCGATCATGGCCTGGCGTCGCGCATCGGATCGCGAAAAAATATGCGAACCTTTCTGACGGAGCGACAGGGAAGGAGCGGGCGTTGGTCTGGGGTGTCGATTTCGAAGAGACCCATCGAACGGATGTGAGGATCGATCTTCGTCGGAGCCACGCCTGGCGGCGGCGCGACATTCAGGATTGAAGGGATGCGACGCTGGCAACTCCCGAGTTGACGGCTTCGGCGCTCAATCGCGCCTGATATCGGCGGCGTGCGCGAAGATCCCGACGGACGGACCGACCTTCACGTCTTAGGCGCTTCTCACCTTCGGCCGGCCGGCCCAAGCGCAAGCACGACGCCAAAAGGCGGTTACCGCCGCGATCATGAGGTGGACGACGGGAAGTCCGCATCATGGCCACAGGGGCGCCCTGCTGTAGACGCTGGTCGCCGCGTCAAGCGGACTGGCGTCCGCCACAGTTTTGCGGGCCGAGGAGTCCGTGATATCAATCGCGCAGAGGACGACAATGAAGCAGAACTGGCTGCGCCTAATCGTCTCCGCGATGGTTGTCGTCGCCGCGCTCACGGGCGCGGCGTCCAGTTTTGCTGCGCCAGTCGCGAATTCATGCGTGGGAATGTCGGCGACAGAGGATTGTCCAGACCATCCGGTAGACCACACGGCGGCGCTGCGACATTGCGATTCTCTCATCTGCGGGGCGATTCAGCTCGCGCCTCACGCAACCATTACGCTGGCGCGCCTGGCGGAGGTGGGCCTGCGGACGCAGCTTTCCGACGATGCGACGCATCGAGGCGTCACGAGCCCGCCCAGCCTTCGTCCTCCGATCTTCTAACGCTGTATTAACGCCAATTTTTCCAGCGCCTCGGCGCTTCGGCGGCTATGCCGCCGACTCCCCTTGCTTTGCGCTGTTTAAATCGGCCCCGCCGCTGCGCACGCGTTTGCGCAGAATAGTCGCGCGACAGCAATTCCAGCACCTGCTTCCAAGGGGAAGCGAGCGATGACGCTAATGCCAAGGATAAACATGCAGCTTGCCACCGGCGCGCTGCTGGCCGTCCTCGTATTTGGCGTAGGACACGCCCGCGCGGCCATCGACGACTATGCTTTTGAGCTGGTTCAGTCGGCGCTCCAGACGGGACAAAGAGTCATTGACGTGCGGTTGATTCACAA
>JBFXJV010000101.1:0-9607 GCA_050174515.1 Methylocystis sp. | reverse complement strand
GCAGGTCTCAAAGCGCTTCTGCGCCGCCTCCGCGAGAGCCCCGACTTTCCCACCATCCCGATTTCCGAGGCGTCGGCCCCGGCGCTGGCGCTGGACAGGTTGTCCCTCCTCGATTTCCTGCGCGGCGAGCATATCGACGCCGAACTCTTCGGCCTTCTCGACGCCTATTGCCTCTCGGCGCTCGGCGCGCCCGCGGTCGAGATATCGGCCTATGCCGGCGTCAATTTCCTCTCGGAAATCAACACGCCCATCTATGCCTTTCCGGGCGGCAACGCCGCGATCGCCCGCGCAATGGCGGCGCGCGTCTCGCGCGCCGGCGAAGGGCGCATCGTCACCGACGCCGCGGTCTATGCGATCGAGCCGGCGGAAGACGGCTACGCGCGCGTCGGCTGGTTCGACGCGGCTCATCCGGGCGCGCCCCGCTGCCTCGAGGCGAGATGGGCGGTGGTCGCTGCCCCCTATTTCTTCGCGGGCCGCATCCTGCGCGGGGTCGATCCCGCCGTGACGGCCACGCTGACGTCGCTGAGGCAGGGAAGCTATCTCGTCGCCAATTGCTGTTTCGAGGGGCCGCCGCCTGATCTGCGTTACGACAGCTGGGCGCCGGGCGCGCAGAGCTTCAGCGACGCGGTCAGCGCGACCGCCGTCCTTCCCGCCGCCGAGCGGCCCAGGGATCACAGCGTGCTCACTGTTTACGCCCCGTTTCGCGACCCGCGCGCCGGACGCGCCCGCCTGCTCGCGGGCGACCGCGCCGCCCTGGCCGCGCCGATCGTCGACGACCTGCGGCGCTTTCTGCCGGAGGCTTTCGCCGCCGCCCGACTTGTCGAAGCGCGGCTGACGCGCTGGGGACACCATCACCTCATCGCCGCGCCGGGGATCGTTGCGACGATGCGCGCCTTGCCCAAGCGCTTCGGCAATGTGCTGCTCGCGCATTCTGACGGACAGGGGATGCCTGCGGTCGAGAGCGCGATCGTCGAGGCGCTGAGCGCCGTCGAGATCATCAAGAAAGGCTGAGCGCCCTACTCGACCGTCACGCTCTTTGCGAGATTGCGCGGCTGATCCACGTCTTTGCCCATGAAGGTCGCAACATGGTAGGCGAGAAGTTGTGCGGGAACGGCGTAAGCAATGACCGCGAACGGCCCGGCGACGCTCTCCGCCATTTCGATAAAGCCGGCAAGGTCGGCGGCGGCGGCGTCCCGCGCATGCGGCGAGCCGATGAGGATCAGGTGCCCGCCGCGCGCGGCGACCTCCTGGAGATTCGAGACGGTCTTCTCGAGACTGGCGTCCGGCGGCGCCAGAACGATCACCGGCATTGCGTAGTCGATGAGCGCGATCGGCCCATGCTTCAATTCGCCCGCCGCATAGCCCTCGGCGTGAATATAGGACAGTTCCTTGAGCTTCAGCGCGCCTTCGAGCGCCAGCGGAAAAGCGGGGCCGCGACCAAGATAGAGCACGCTCGCCGCTCGCGCCACGTCGCGCGCCACCGGTTCAATCTGCGCCTCGCGCGCCAGCGCCTGCGCCATCTGCCCTGGCGCGGCGACCAGCTCCGCGACGAGTTCGCGTTCGCGTTCCTTGCTTAGAACGCCGCGCGCGCGGCCCAGCGCCAGCGCCAGACAGGCGAAGACCGCGAGTTGGCAGGTGAAGGCCTTCGTCGAGGCGACGCCGATCTCTGGCCCCGCCAATGTCTGGGCGACAGTGTCGCTTTCGCGGGCGATGGTCGACGTTTCGACATTGACGATCGAGAGAATGTGCTGGCCGTGCTCGCGGGCGTAGCGCAGGGCTGCGAGCGTGTCGGCGGTTTCACCGGACTGCGAGACGAGAATGGTCAGCCCGTTCTCGGGCAGCGGGGCCTCGCGGTAACGAAATTCGGACGCAATATCGATTTCGACCGAAAGGCGGGCGAAGCGCTCCAGCCAGTAGCGCGCCACGAGCCCGGCGTAATAGGCCGTGCCGCAGGCTGAGATTGTCACGCGCGACAGCGCCTTCGGATCGAATTTGACGTCGAACGGCAAGCGCACGACGCCCTCGGCGAGATCGAGATAATGGGCGAGCGTGCGGCCGACGACCTCCGGCTGCTCGTGAATCTCCTTGGCCATGAAATGGCGATAGTTGCCCTTGTCGACCAGGAAGGAGCCGGCGACGAGCGGATGGAAGCGCCGCTCGACGTTGGCATTATTGGCGTCGTGGAATCGCACGCCTTCGCGCGTCAGCGTCACCCAGTCGCCCTCGTCGAGATAGGCGATTGATGTCGCGAATGGCGCAAGCGCCAAAGCGTCCGAGCCGAGATAGACGCCTTCGTCGCTCCTGCCGACGGCGAGCGGCGAGCCGCGCCTCGCGCCGATCAGGAGATCATTTTCCCCCTCAAAGAGAAAAGCGAGCGCGAAGGCGCCCTTGAGCCGCTTCAGCGCGGCGGCGACGGCCGTCTCCGGCGTTGCGCCCTTGCGCAGCTCGTCGGCGACAAGATGAACGACGGCTTCCGAATCGGTCTCGGTCGAAAAGACATGGCCTTTCGCCGTCAGTTCGGCGCGTAGCTCGCGGAAATTCTCGATGATGCCGTTGTGAACCACCGCGACGCGATCATTGGCGTGCGGATGGGCGTTGTTCTCGGTGGGGCGGCCATGCGTCGCCCAGCGCGTATGGCCGATGCCGACGGCGCCGGAAAGCGGCGCCATCGCGAGCTTTTCTTCAAGATTCTTGAGCTTGCCGCTGGCCCGCAGCCGGGTCAGCCGGCCGTTCTCCAGCGTGGCGATCCCGGCGGAATCATAGCCGCGATATTCGAGCCGCTTGAGCGACTCGACGATCCGGCCCGCGACCGGACCCGTTTCGATAATTCCCACAATGCCGCACATGACGACCTCCGAAACGATAGTAGCAAGAGCGCCGGCAAAGGGGATAGGCGCGCGCGCGAGACGGGAATCAGGGTTAAGCGGCGTGATCTAGCGGGCAACTCAGAAGGTCGCATCAAATAAACGCCGACTTGGTGGGTCAGAGCGCTTCGCCGCACAATTTGGCACGGCTTAAGCCATACTGCAGAAAATCCGGCCGGTCAGGCCATGTTTCAACAGACGAAATACGCTATTGGTAATACTTCACGACAATCTCGTGCTTACAATATTCATTTGATATCAGAACGAACTCTTTTTGGCACTTCCGCTCGAAGCACCTGGTCAACGACTCGATTTCCGTACTTTGTTCGCATCACCGATACGAAGGATGGCTCAGTTGCGAGGCAAAACCCTAGCAGTCCCTTCAATCGTCCAACATGCTCTGCGTCCGCAACACCGAGAGACACCTTATGCAGCATAACCGATATGAGCCTCTTTCGGTCACGACCAATAGAAACACGCTGATCTGGAGTAATCAAAAGCCCGGTCACCATGCGTCGCTGACCTTTCCCATATAGCCCGCGCTTTTCGTCATTAAAAGTAAGTTTCGGTGAACGCGCCTTTTCGATGAGCGCGCGTGAAAACTTCTCAAACCGCAAAATGGAATCACGATCTTCACCTGAAATTGTAATATCGTCCGCATACCGAGAGTAGGTCACGTCAAAATTTGAGGCTGCCTCATTTAAGCGCTCGTCGATTCGAAACATCACAATATTCGAGAGTGCGGGAGATGTCGGGGCACCGATCGAGAGACAACGAGGCTCTGGAGAACCAGCTCCCCAAAACATGATGTGATTACATATTGCTAAGTCACGTCGGCTAAATTTGAGCTTTGATTTTCTTGCAATCACCTCCCAATCAGCTACCTTGATACTCGGGAAGAAATTTTCGAAGTCTAACTTCAATATAAATGAACTTTCGGTATGTAACCTTGCATTGAAGGCGATATTTTTCCGCTGAACGTAAGCCGTCGCAGCAGGATGCACGGGAAACTGGTGAAGTTTGGTATCGAGCAGATAACGCTGAAGAATCTTCAAATCACGAGCCGGCTGCGCGATAACTCTCGTCCCTCCATTCCGCTTTGGTATTTCGTATATTTTATATCGGCGGGGAGCCGACGTGATGATGTGCGTTAAGTCACGTGAACTGATCCCCAGTTCGACGCTGAGTTCGTGGAGCAAATCATGGCTCTGAGTCATGACAGCAGCCTAGAATTTGCAACGGTTTGCTTGACGTGTCGTGGTAGCGGTGTCGCCCTACTGATCGCCTGTGCAATGTCCGCTTTACGGCGAGAGCTGTCAGAAACGGCGGCTCCATCCTTGAAACTGTAATCAAACGGATCACGGTCAATTAGAGCATAGAAATAATCCTTTCCTGAGTAGGACAAAACTCTTATCCACCCAACTAGTTGAAGGCAATATAAAATATTGCGTATTTTTGTCTCGCTCAGCCCGATACCAATGGCGTCAACAACTTTATATAGAACTTTAGTATGTATTGCAAAAGATATGAAAACAATCCAATAAACGATAAACATGTCTTTCGCGTTGGCGGATTGCACTAGAAGCTCAGATTTTGGTGCAGAATCCAAATGTCCATTAATAAAATCAATCATTTCTTTCTTATGTGGGGAAGCTGACCTCAATACAAGTTTCCCACTTCGATTTTTTCTCCACGGATAAAATCCTACAAACTCGCCACTATCCCTTTTTATCCGCTCTACTGGTCCAAACCGGATAAAGGATTCTTCGTTTGCATACTGTTCTTCCAGAATAAGGCGCAACTTCGCGCGGATGTGCTCGTTGCTCGCAAAAGCGCCCAACTCCGCCAAGCTCCCGGGGCTCTCCGCTACAACAAGGATAACCGATGCTATATGCGCGATATCTTCTTCGAACGAAATAAGGTCGTGATAATCAGTCTCTCGATAAAGTTGGTTAGCTTCTTCGGCTAATACTACGTGGCCCTTGAGTGGGCTTCTGACCTGAAAAGATCGATATAGATAGTCTCTCAAACTTTTATATGGGTCCGACCTTTCTCTCGAAATTACGCCCCCACAAAAAAAGACAACTTTTGTTGGCCTGGCGACCCTTAATTTGTCCTGGTTCAGATCGGAGTAAAAACTGACAATTTCGTCGATCAACTGCTCTTTACCCTTGGAAGGCAGGAACAAGGTGGAGAGCCAGCGGCAGGAGCAGCGCGACTAGAGATGGCTCTCCAGCTTGTTCCTGCCGTTAAGCGCTAACAATAACGTTCCGTCTGGCGAAGCGCCCGACAGAGCCGAGACAGACAAGCTGATTCGGCTCGCACGCGTAAAAAGCAATTTTAAGTATGGGGGCATTCGTGTCTACGCGTCAAACAAAAGTGTAATAAATTGCGCTCCAACATGGCGATCAACGCCGAGCTATCGACGGCGATCATAGCTCGTTGATGTCGTCCATGATCTCCTGCGGAGAACGCGGATCAAGGATCGGAAGCGCGGCAATTTCCGCGACGAGCTGGTCGAGGCGCGCTTTTTTCGCGGCGATTTCGGCGTCGCTCAGAGGGCGCGCGGATCGCCGCACCGGCGCGACGCCCGCCGCGCGCGCCGACTCTTCCAGCGCCTGACGGACGGCTTCGTCGACCGAAACCCGCCGGGCGACCGCGAGGCGCTCAGCCAGCGCCTCAGACACTCGGGACAGCGTAATCATGGCGCGCAGTTTAGCATGACCGGGAAAGAAAGTCCGGCTTATCGCCCCTTCGCCTTTTTCGCCGCCTGCATCACACGAAACGAGGCCGCCCAGCCGGGCTTCTCCATTTGCCGGCCGCGCGCCACCGCGAGCGCATCGGGCGCGATATCCTTCGTAATCACGGAGCCGGAACCGACATAGGCGCCCGCGCCGATCGTCACCGGCGCGACGAGCGCTGAATTGGAGCCGATGAAGGCGTTTTCGCCGATTATCGTGCGATATTTGAGGAAGCCGTCGTAATTGCAGGTGATGGTTCCGGCGCCGATATTGGCGTTGGCGCCGATGTCGGCGTCGCCGATATAGGTCAGATGATTGACCTTGGCGCCTCGCGCGACATTGGCGTTCTTGATCTCGACGAAATTCCCCACCTTGGCTTTTTCCGCGAGCGACGCGCCCGGACGCAGCCGTGCGAAGGGGCCGATCGTCGCGCCCTTTCCGACATTCGCGCCTTCGAGATGCGAGAAGGAGTGGATCAGGGCGCCGTCGGCGATCGTCACGCCTGGCCCGATGACGACATGCGGCTCGATGGTCACGTCGCGGCCGACCTGAGTGTCGGCGCTTAAAAACACGGTTTCCGGCGCGATCATCGTCGCGCCGCCCGCCATCGCGGCGCGCCGCAGGCGCGCCTGCGCGACGGCTTCGGCCTGAGCGAGCTGCATTCGGTCGTTGACGCCCAGCACTTCGCTTTCGTCGGCGATGACGACCTTCGCTTGGCGTCCGTCGGCGCGCGCCAGTTCGACGACGTCGGTGAGGTAGAATTCGCCCTTGGCGTTTTTGTTGTCGATCTTGTCGAGCAGGCGCAGCGCATGGGCGCCGTCGATCGCCATCAACCCGCCATTGCAAAGCGTGACCGCGCGCTCTTCCTCGCTCGCGTCTTTCTCCTCGCGGATTGCGGCGAGGCGCCCTGCGGCGTCGCGCAACAGCCGTCCGTAACCGAAGGGGTTATAGGCTTCGAAGCCGAGAACCGCGACGGCGGCGCCCTCTGCGATGGCGGCGCGCATTGCGCCGATCGTCGGCGCGGTCAGGAGCGGCGTATCGGCGAAAAGCACAATGAGGTCGTCGCATCCTTCTGCGATGGCGGCGCGAGCGGCAAGAACGGCATGCGCCGTGCCGCGCCTTTCGCTCTGGACGAACATTTCCGCGTCAGGAATGCAGCGTCGCGCTTCAGCGCCAACGTCGTCGCGTCCGGGACCGACGATCACGGCCACTCGGCTGACGCCAGCTTTGACGGCGCTCGACAGAACATTCGCGAGCATGGACCGGCCGGCGACCTCGTGCAGCGCCTTTGGACGGTCAGATTTCATCCTTGTGCCCTCGCCGGCGGCGAGGACGATCGCGAGCGCGCTTCTTTGTGTCGGCATCAGGCGCTCAAGGGCTAGACGTTGCGAATGGGAACGGCGGAGCGCCGCCGCTCGAGCCGCGGTTCTGGCAGATTCGAGCAGCAAAGCGCAAGGCGCCTCGGCCTTCGCGCGCGGCCTTCAAAAACCGCCAATAAAACCATTTTGTCTCCTTAGCTTTCTTGTATAGAGGGACTGTCGCCAGCCCAGCGCCGCAAAAAGGCTCAATCGCCCGTTCTGGACCGCTCGGATCGGCTTCCTTCGGTAGCTCATGTTCGAACGTCGAGATGTTTTGAAAGCGGGTTTGGGCGCAATCGCGGCGGGAATTGTCCCGCCGGCAGGCGCGAGCGCGGCTGGCCAAGACGCGACCCCGAAGGCTTCCGAGCCGGCGCCTTTTTCGCGGGAGATGGTCGTAGAGCTGGCGCGCGCGCTGGCCGCAAAGGCCTATACGGCGCCGCGGACCGACCTGCCCGAGCCTTTCGCCGATCTCTCCTACGAGCAATTCGTAGGAATCAAGACAAAGCCGGACTCGGCGATCTGGCGTCAAGACAACGCCGGCTTCAGCATCGAGCCGCTTCACCGAGGCCATATTTTCGCTGCCGCGGTGGACATCTATCTCGTCGAGAACGGCGCCGCCGCGCGGTTGCCGTATGAAAGGCGCCGCTTCGACTATGGCGCGCTGAATGTTCCCGAGGCGCTGCCCGACCTCGGCTTCTCGGGTTTTCGAGTGCTTCATGCGCAAAATGACGCCGCCGAGGCGGAGCTCGCCATATTTCAAGGGGCAAGCTTCTATCGCGCCGTCGCGCGCGGGCAGAATCTCGGCGTGACGGCCCGCGGCCTGTCGATTCGGACGGCCGATCCGCGCGGCGAAGAGTTTCCGGCGTTTCGAAGCTTTTGGATCGAGAAGCCCGCCTTGGGCGACAACGCGCTCGTCATCCACGCGCTGCTTGATTCACCCAGCGTCGCCGGCGTTTACCGCTTCACGCTGCGGCCGGGCGAGGCGACGCTCATCGACACTGAATTGACGCTCTACCCGCGAACGGCGATCGATCATTTCGGGCTCGCCGGCTTTGCGGCGGCTTCGCTGTTTACGCCGCTCGACCGCGCCAGACCCGACGATTGGCGGCCGATGGTCGCCGACATCAACGGCATTCAGATGCTGACCGGCCAGCGCGAATGGCTTTGGCGGCCCGTGTCGAACCGTGAGAATTTGCAATTCTCCTCGTTCGTCGACGTAAATCCGCAAGGCTTCGGTTCGCTGATGCGGCAACGCGATATCGACGACTATCAGGACGACCAGCAGCACTGGGAGCGTCGTCCGTCGCTCTGGATCGAGCCGCTCGGCGAATGGGGCGAAGGCGCCCTCCAGCTTGTCGAGATTCCCTCGGAGTCCGAAAATAACGCGAATATCGTCGCTTATTGGCGGCCCAAGACCGCTCTCGTCGCCGGCAAGGAGGCGTCCTTCGCCTATCGACAGTTCTGGTGCTGGGAGCCGCCGGCGCGGCCGCCGCTGGCGATCGCCGCGAGCGCGCGCTCCGGCCGCGCGCCAGGGGTCAAGCTCCGCCGTTTTATTGTCGTCTTTTCCGGCGATTTACTGGCGGACCCCCAGCACACGGCGCAACTAAAAGCGGCGTTGACGACCTCTCCCGGATTGGCGACCAATATTCAGACCTATTTGAATGCGTCAGGGAAGTCGTGCCGCGTCGTCTTCGACGTTGACCCCGCCGGCGAGAAGTATTGCGAGCTTCGGCTCGTTCTACAGTCGGATGAACGCCCGATCAGCGAGACCTGGCTCTATCGATGGACGTCGTGAATATCGCCGCTTTAGACGACCCGCCGCCGTCGAGGGAACGGAGAGCCGACGATTCCGATCCGGCCGCAGCGCCGCCGATGCCGATCGAGAGCCGGTTATCCATGCCGGCGCAAAATCTCTTCAAGTTCGACGGGCGCCAGCGACGGAAACCCGAAGCGCCGTGGCTATGGCGAACGCCGTGGCTGGCGAGGATTTTGACCTTTGGCGGCGGTTTCGCGCTGACCGCCTATGGCGCCTATGAAATGTATAAGGTCATCGACGTCGGCGGCGTGACGACGTTGAAGTGGGCGCTGCTGGCTCTGTTCGTGCTCAATTTTTCCTGGATCGCGCTCTCTTTCGCAAGTTGCGTCGTCGGTTTCGCCCTGCTGATGCGCCAACGCCGGCGCGCGCCGCTGCCGTCGAGCCTCGCCGAGACCACGGCCGTGGTGATGCCGATCTACAATGAGGCGGCAAGCCGGGTCTTCGCCGCCCTGCAAACCATCTATGAAGACGTGCAGGCGACCGGCCTCGGCGCGCATTTCGATTGGTTTTTCCTGTCCGATACGACCAATCCCGATATCTGGATCGCGGAAGAGCGCGCCTTCGTCGCCATCCGCCGACGGCTCGGCCCACAGGCCCGCATCTTTTACAGGCGGCGAGAAAAGAACACGGCGCGCAAGGCCGGCAATATCGAGGATTTCGTCTCTCGCTGGGGCGGGGCCTATAAGCATATGGTCGTGCTTGACGCCGACAGTCTGATGACCGGCCCGACCATCGTGCAACTCGCCGCCGCGATGGAGGCCGATCCCGACAGCGGCATTATCCAGACGCTGCCGCTGATCATCAACCGCAACACGCTGTTCGCCCGCG
>JBFXJV010000100.1:0-9628 GCA_050174515.1 Methylocystis sp. | reverse complement strand
CTGCGCGCGTCCCTGCAATGAGGCGAACAGCAGCGGGTCCGCGCCCGTCATCCATATCTGCCCGCCCAGCGTTTCAAGCTCCTGAAACAAGGATTCGCGCCGCTTCGCGTCGAAATGGGCGGCGACATCGTCGAGCAGCACTAACGGCGCCTGGCCCGTCATCGCAGCGACCAGGCGGGCGTGCGCCAGCGTCAACCCCATCAGCAGGGCCTTCTGCTCGCCGGTGGAGCAAAGGCGCGCCGCCTCGTTCTTGGGCCCATGGCGCACCGCGAGATCGCTCGTCTGCGGGCCCGTCAGCGTACGGCCTGCCGCGGCGTCGCGGCGGCGCGTCGCGGCAAGCTCGGCGCGATGCCATTCCTCGACGGCGAGCGCGGGCTCCTCGGCGAGCCGGCGCTCCAACTCTCCCTCGATGGCGATGTCGGCCCAGGGGAATGGCGAAGCGTCGTCGCGCCCCTCGGCGATCATCGCCGAAAGCCGTGATACGGTTTCGCGCCGCGCCGCCGCCACGGCGACGCCGAGCGCGGCGATTTCCTGCTCGACGGCGTCGAGCCAGCGCCTGTCCGTGGCGCCTTGCTCCAGCAGGCGATTGCGATTGCGCAGCGCGCGTTCGAGCTTATGGGCGCGCGCGCCGTGTTCGGCGTCGACGCCGAGCGCGAGCCGATCGAGAAAGCGGCGCCTGTCGCCTGCCGGACCCGCGAATAGCCCGTCCATGGCGGGCGTCAGCCACAGCACGCGGATGCGGTCGGCGAAGGCGCGCGCGGAAGCGGCCGGCGCACGATCGACTCGAAAGACGCGCTCGCCCTCAATCGAGAGTCCGTGGCCGAGCTGCGTCGCCGCGCCATCGGTTTCGACTTCGATCGACGCGGCGAAACCGCCGCCGCCGCTCCGTCTCGCGCATTCGGCGAGTTCCGCGCGGCGCAGGCCGCGGCCGGGCGAGAACAGCGAAAGCGCTTCCAATAGATTGGTCTTGCCCGCGCCATTCTCGCCGAAGAGCGCGATCATCGCGGAATCGAAGCGGCAGTCGAGCGTCGCATAGGAGCGGAAATCGGCGAGCGTCAGGCGACGGACGCGCGGCGCGATCGCGCGAGCGATCATTGCGGTCGGGAAACGCGGCGGCCCGGCGAGAGAATGGCGTAGCTGTGGGGACCGGTGAAGGCGGTCATGATCGCTTCGATCAAGGGTGCGTCCGCGCCTTCGACGGTCGACCAATCGACCGTAAAGCTGGCGCCCGTTCCGCCGCGAACGTCGGCTTGCGCGATGAGAACCTGCAATGAGGCGTAGGGCTTCAAATAGACGGGATCATTGAGGTAGCTTTCGATCAGCTGACCCGCGCCGTTGCGGTATTCGACTTTTTCAATCGCGAGAACGTTGGTCGCTGAGGCGTTGTGAATCGACAGCGCGCCGGAGAAGTTCAGCCGGGTCACGCCGCCTTGCCCGAGAAGCGTCGAATGCAGCGGTATGAAGGTGCGTCCCTGGACGGCGAGCTTCTCCTTCGGGGCTGATGTCGTGGCGTCGGGGTCGATGATGACGGGCTGAGCGGCGCGCAGCGGCGACCGAGCCGCGCATTCCGTTGCGAAAACGCTCCATGCCAGAACAAGCGCAAGAACCGGCAGGACAGGGCTAAGCAGCGGTGCGCGCATCTTTTCCTTTCGAAGTGACATAGGCGGCGGCGCACACTACCATCGCTTGGCGAAGGGTGTCATCGAATGTCATCGCCGAACCAGCCGAATGACGGCGCGCGCGCGACGACCAGTCGCATGGCGGGGTCGTCGTCGCAAGTCCGGGGACCAGGAAAAGGCCTAAGGCAGCGCCTCGACCGGGAGACTTGATTGGGCGCGGATCGCGAGCGAGCGCCGCAGGCGGATTGGTCGCCGAGCGACAAAAGCGCGAGTGAAGTCGTTTGGCCTTGCGCATAAAATCTGTATTCTCCCGCCTGCGGCGACCGGAGTTTTTTCAGTGGCGGGCGTGGGACATGCGCTGAGCCTTGCGGCTAAGCGCATCTTGCTGATCGTCGGCGGGGGGATCGCCGCATACAAATCGCTCGAACTCGTGCGTCGCCTGCGCGAGCGCGGGGCCGTCGTGCGGGTCGTCATGACCGCGGCGGCCAAGGAGTTCGTGACGCCGCTGGCCTTCGTCAGCCTCGCCAACGAAAAAGTCTACGACGACCTGTTCTCCGCCAGCGACGAGCAGGAGATAGGCCACATTCAGCTGTCGCGGGACGCGGACCTCATCGTCGTCGCCCCTGCGACGGCGCATCTCCTCGCGCGCGCGGCGCGGGGCCTTTGCGACGATCTCGCGACCACTCTGCTGCTCGCGACGGACAAGCGCGTGCTCTACGCGCCGGCGATGAATGTGCGCATGTGGCTTCATCCCGCGACGCAGCGTAATGTCGCGACCCTGCATGGCGACGGCGCCTGGTTCGTCGGTCCGACCGTCGGCGACATGGCCTGCGGCGAATACGGGCCGGGGCGCATGTGCGAGCCGCTGGAGATCGTCGAAGCGATCGAGACTGCGCTGAAGCATGATACGCGATTGCCCACCCCCGAAGGGCTTTTGACCCACGGCGGCGCGCTCGAAGGGCTGCATGTCGTTGTGACGTCCGGACCCACGCATGAGTCGATCGATCCGGTCCGCTATATCGCCAACCGTTCCTCCGGACGGCAGGGCCACGCCATAGCCGCGGCGGCGGCGCGCGCCGGCGCTCGGGTGACGCTGATTTCGGGACCCGTCGCGCTTGCCGATCCGCCCGGCTGCGAGGTCGTACATATAGAGAGTGCGCGCGACATGTTGAGCGCGGTGGACGCGGCGCTGCCGGCGGACATATTCATCGCCGCGGCGGCCGTGGCCGATTGGCGCGCGGAGCCGGCGCCCGACAAGATCAAGAAAAGCGATCAGGGCGCGCCCTCGCTGTCGCTTATTGAAAATCCTGACATTCTCGCCAGCGTCTCAAGCGGTTCGAGGCGTCCGCGTCTGGTCGTCGGTTTCGCCGCCGAAACCGGCGATCTCATTCGCCACGCGCAGGAGAAGCTCGCCCGGAAAGGATGCGATCTCATCGTCGCCAATGACGTGAGCGAGGGATCGGGCGTTTTCGGCGGAGCGACCAATGAGGCGCATCTCGTCTCTCGCGCCGGCGTCGAGGATTGGCCACGCCTGCGCAAGGAGGATGTCGCGGAGCGTCTCGTCGCGCAGCTTGCGCAGATGATCGGCGATGGGAGGGCGCCATGAAAGTCGCGATCCGCCAATTGCCGAATGCCGACGGCCTGCCGTTGCCGGCCTATGCGAGCGAAGGAGCGGCGGGCATTGATCTCTATGCCGCGCTGGCGCCAGGCCAAAAGCTGGTGTTGGAGCCGGGCGCGCGCGATCTCATCCCCACGGGTCTCTCGATCGCCTTGCCGCCTGGCTATGAGGGACAGGTTCGGCCGCGCTCTGGGCTCGCTGCGGCGCATGGCGTCACCGTCCTCAATGCGCCAGGCACGATCGACAGCGATTATCGGGGCGAGATCAAAGCGATCCTGATCAATCTCGGGGCGCAGGCTTTCGAGATCGTCCGCGGGATGCGTATCGCTCAACTCGTCATCGCGCCGGCGCCGCAGGCGACGCTTGTCGAGGTCGACGACCTCGACTCGACGGAGCGCGGCGCCGGCGGCTTCGGGTCGACGGGACTTGGCGGAGAAGGCGCGCGATGAAGCTCCTGTCGCGCTCCGCCCGATTTGCGCTGATGGCGACGCTCGACGTCGCGCTTCACGCACGCGGCCGGCCGGTGTCATCGAAACAGCTCGCCGCGCGTCACGGTCTGCCGCCGCGGCGGTTGGAGACGATCCTGCAGGCTTTGGTGCGGGCGGGGATTCTCAAAAGCGTCAGGGGACCTGCGGGCGGATATGGGCTGGCGCGCGAGCGACGGCGTCTGTCGGTCGGCGAGATCGTCCGCGTCGCTCTCGGCGCAGAGGAGGATGCGCCCGATATTGCGCCGCCGCTGCTCTCTGCGGTGTTGGAGCCGGTCATCGCCGAGGCCGAAGAGAGCGCGCTGCGCCGGCTGGACGACGTGACGCTCGACGATCTGCACGCTCGCGCGCTCGCTCACGGATTTGGAGAAAGGCCGGACGCGAGCGGCGATTTTGAGATATGAAGCGCGCAATCCGGCAATGCGCTGGATAGGCAGGAGGCGCGCATGACTTATGAGACGATCGAAGCCGAGACGCAGGGCCGAGTCGGATTGATCCGACTCAATCGACCCCAAGCGCTCAATGCGCTCAATGCTCGGCTCATCGCCGAGCTTGATGACGCTCTTTCGGCGTTTGAATCGGATGACGGCGTCGGCTGCGTCGTTCTGACCGGCTCCGATAAGGCCTTTGCCGCCGGCGCGGACATCAAGGAAATGCGCGACAAGGGCTTCGTCGACGCCTTTCTCGACGATTTCATCGGCCGATGGGACGTCGTGGCGCGGGCGCGCAAGCCGATCATCGCCGCGGTCGCCGGATTCGCGCTGGGCGGCGGCTGTGAAATCGCAAT
The DNA here is from genome assembly GCA_050174515.1 of Methylocystis sp. Lineage (GTDB taxonomy): Bacteria > Pseudomonadota > Alphaproteobacteria > Rhizobiales > Beijerinckiaceae > Methylocystis. The sequence continues at coordinate 5,119 of JBFXJV010000100.1, read as the reverse complement.
GATGTGCGACTTTATTCTAGCCGCCGACACGGCGGTCTTCGGCCAGCCGGAAATCAAGCTCGGCGTCATTCCCGGCGCCGGCGGCACCCAGCGCTTGACCCGCGCCGTGGGGAAGGCCAAGGCGATGGACCTCATTCTGACCGGTCGGATGATGAGCGCGGAGGAGGCGGAGCGCGCCGGCCTCGTCGCGCGGATCGTGCCGGCCCAGGACCTTCTCGCCGAGGCGATGAAGACCGCTGCGACCATCGCGTCGATGTCGCTTCCGGCGGTCCTAATCGCCAAGGACGCGGTCAATCGGGCTTTCGAATCGACGCTCGCCGAGGGCATCCGCTACGAGCGGGGCCACTTCTATTCCCTCTTCGCCACCAATGATCAAAAGGAAGGCATGAGCGCATTCGTGGAGAAGCGGAAGCCGGCTTTCGCGAACCGATAGGCCGCCATTGACGACAGAGCGCGTCACGCCTATAAACCCGCCACTTGGCCGCGACTTCGCGGCCCTTTGGTTTTTGGGCGGCTCGACGCCGTCTCTTTCAAGGACACGCAAAACATGGCCAATACGAGTTCGGCCAAAAAAGCCGTTCGCAAGATCGAGCGCCGCACCTCGGTCAATCGGGCGCGTCGCAGCCGCATGCGCACCTTCGTGCGCAAGGTCGAGGAGGCGATCGCCTCGGGCGATCCTGCGGTGGCGGCCGATGCGCTCCAGAATGCGGTGACGATTGTGATGCGCGCCGCCCAGCGTGGAGTCATTCACAAGAACACGGCCTCGCGGAAGGTTTCGCGGCTGACCGCGCGAGTGAAGGCGTTGGCCGCACAGGCGTAACGCGCTTCGCCGCGCGATCTGACGGAGAGAGTTCGAGCCCGGCAAGCGCCGGGCTCTTTTTTTGCCTGTCCAGAGTCTGCCAATCGTCGCATGAAGCGCAGATGACACGTTCAAAAAATTTTTTTGCGCCGATATCCTGTGATCATTCAAAATTCTCGCGATTCAATCTCTTGCAATCAAGCTGTCACGAACGGGAAAAACTTCGCCACTTGACACTAAATTTGGCGCTCCTTCGCCGAGGCGCCGACGCGCGTCGCGCGAGGTTAATACGTATTTCTCAAGCGATATTTTAAGGGCGGCGAATCATCGGCTTATGGCAAAATGCGATAAAAAATTCGTGGCGCAGCGCCGGAAAACTGCAAACAATATGACAGATGTGGTCACAAGCGTCGTTGCGCGTGATCGCGCTGAAGTGTAGCCTCGAATGGTCGAACGAAAGGCGGTCGGCGTCGGTTTTTCAGCGGCGCGCAGGAGTAAGGGGAACGATCTTTGTTTCCCGGCGCGGATGGGCCGTCGAGCGAGACGCAATGCCGCCTTCCAGCCGTTCGGCTGAATTCAAAGTGATCAGTTCGCAAGGGCGTAGCGTAGAGTCCGTTTCCTGCGACGCGCATCAATCCGGGATTCTTCGATCCCGGAGTAGGGAGACTTTGTCATGGCGAAGGGGCGGTTGGCCGAGACAGTCCAGGGAGTGCGCAGCGTCAACGATCGTTTCATTGTGCGATCGTTCGCGGCGACTTGTTCGTGTTTTACGTATGAGGCCAACGTTGGCAGATGCGCGCGGCTCGCGATAGGGCCGCCATCGATGTTTTTAATTTAGCGCCGTACGCGGCGGCGACTACTCGATCAAACTAGGTTCCTTCGATCAGCGCCTGCGGCAATTTCTTGCCGGGGAGTCCCGTTTTTTGGCGCGCGTTTCGGAAAAAAGGTCTGATATGTCCGATCACATAGAACAATTGGCAAGCAGCGAAGTATCCGCTGAGGATCGCTCGAAATGGGACCGAGTTCGACACAGGCTGAGAACCGATCTCGGCGACGCTGTTTACAATTCCTGGTTCACGCGCCTGGAACTGGAGCGCATCGATGGCGGCGCGGTGCATCTGACGGTGCCCACGAAATTTCTTAAGAGCTGGGTTCAGTCGCACTACGCGCCGAGGATAAAGGCGCGCGTCGCGAGCGAATTTTCAAAAGTGGAGCGCGTGGTCATCGACGTGCGTTCGCCCATGCGCAAGCCGCGCGCGCGCGAGGACGGCCCGGATCACGGCGCGCCCGGCGCGCCGCAATTTGTCGAGCGTGCGACCGCGTCATTCGCGCCAGCGCTCGACGCGGCGAACGAAGCCAATGGAAGGCGCGCCGTCCGCTCGGCCGCGTCGCGTCACGAGTCCGATGCATTCGTGGGCTCGCCGCTCGATCGCCGGCTGTGCTTCTCGACATTTTTGGTCGGACCGTCAAACCAGCTGGCCTATGCCGCCGCCTGTCGCGTCGCGGAGGCGCGCGCCGGGGATCTTCCCATGTTCAACCCGCTCTATGCCCATGCGGCGGTCGGGCTGGGCAAGACGCACCTGCTGCAAGCGCTTGCGCATGCGTCGAACGACAATCGCCGCCATACGATCTATCTGACGGCGGAACGCTTCATGAGCGGCTTTGTTTCTTCGCTGACCGCTCAGACGTCGCTGGCGTTCAAGGAGAAGCTGCGCGGAATCGACATGCTGATCATCGACGACGTGCAGTTCCTGCAGGGTAAATCGATCCAGCAGGAATTTTGCCACACGCTAAATGCGTTGATTGACGCCGGCCGCCAGGTCGTCGTCGCCGCCGATCGGCCGCCGTCGGAGCTCGACACGCTCGACGAGCGCGTGTTGTCGCGGTTCAAAGGCGGGCTATGCGTCGACATCGGGCCGCTCGACGAAGCCTTGCGCATCAAGATTCTCACAGCGCGCATCGCCGCCGCGAAGGAATCTCAACCCAATTTCAACGTGCCGTCTGAGGTCATTTCCTGTGTCGCGCATATGATCGTGACCAACGGCCGCGATCTTGAGGGCGCGGTCAACCGGCTGCTGGCCCACTCGACGCTGACCGGAGCCCCGCTGACCGTCGAGACCGCGGAGGCCGCCATTCGCGATCTCGTGCGCACGCAGGATCCAAAGCGCGTCAAGATCGACGATATCCAGAAGCTCGTGGCGAGCCATTACAATATTTCGCGCGCCGACATCCTATCGTCCCGGCGCACCGCCAACGTCGTGCGGCCTCGGCAGATCGCCATGTATTTGTCGAAAGTGCTGACGCTGCGCTCATTGCCGGAGATCGGCCGCCGATTTGGCGGCCGCGATCACACGACAGTGCTGCACGCGGTGCGCAAGATCGAAGAGCTCGCCGCCAAGGACAAAGGGCTCGCCGAGGTCATCGAGCTCCTGAAGCGGATTTTGAGCGAGCAGTGAGCCGCAGAGGGCGCATTGGCGCTCGCCTGACGATCAGCGCGCCGGTTGGTCCGACCGGCGCGCGGGAATCGTCTTACCGTCCGGTCTTCACCGTCGTCCACATTCGGGTGATCATTTTCTGAGCCGCCTGATCGGGAGCCGCGACGGTGAACAGGCGGCGCATCATGAGGTCGCTCGGGTAGACCGACGGATCGTTCGCGACCGCCTTGTCGATCAGCGGTCGCGACGGCGCGACGCCATTGGCGAAATTGGTGGCGATGGAATTGCGCGCCGCAATGTCGGGACGAAGCAGATAGTCGATGAAGAGATAGGCTTCATCGAGATGCCGCGCATCCTTCGGAATCGCCAGATTGTCGAGCGAGAGGAGCGACCCTTCGCTCGGTATCACATAGGCGATGTCGACGTCGGTTCCGGCCTCGCGGGCGCGATTGCGGGCTTGCAGGCTGTCGCCTGACCAGCCGATGGCGAGGCAGATGTCGCCGTTCGCCAATGCGTTGATATATTCCGACGAGTGAAATTTCTTCACATAGCGGCGCAGTTTCGTCAGGAGGTCGGCGGCGCGCTTGAGATCCTTGGGACTTTTCGAATTCGGATCGAGCTTCAAATAATTGAGCGCGATCGCAAACATGTCTTCCGGACTGTCGAGCATGTAGACGCCGCAGTCGGACAGCTTTTTCAAGGCTTCCGGCCGCAGAACCTGATCCCAGCTCGTTATCGGCTTGCCGAGCCGCTCCTGGATCTTGGCGACGTCGTAAGCGATGCCCGTCGTGTACCACATGTAGTTGATGGCATGGCGGTTGCCGGGATCGAAACGCGCCAGCCTGCTGTCGATCTCCGGCCAGATGTTGCGCGCATTGACGAGCTTGCGCCGGTCGATCGGCTGCAGCACGCCAGCCGCGATTTCACGCTGCAGGAAGGTCGCCGAGGGCACGACGACGTCATAGCCGGTGTCGCCGGCGAGTAGACGCGCCTCGAGCATCTCGTTCGAATCATAGGTGTCATAAACGACTTTGACGCCTGTCTCCCGGGTAAAGTCTTCGAGCACGCTCGGATCGACGTAATCGCTCCAGTTGAAGACATTGACGACGCGCTCGCCGCCCAGGGCGGTCGTGCCTGCGGCGAGAAGCGCGAGGAAGCATGCGAGGAGAAACCGTTTCATACGACAGGCCGTGTGGTGGATCATTCGCGCGAACCTAACATGGTTGCGCGGGCTTTGGCGACGCGCCAAGCTGGGCGGGGGACGGGCCCGCGGGGATATGGATGACGGCTTTTTCCGCAGACCGTGCGACGGCGCTCGAAGGGCGGCCCGACGCCACCAAACGCGTGGCGCGCGGCGCGCGGCGCTATCTGCAGGCCTGCGGCTTTTCGGTTGTTTGCGAAGCGCCTCTGCCGAACGGTCGGCGCGCCGATCTCATCGCGCTCGCGCCCGACGGCGTCCTGCGCATCGTCGAGGTCAAGTCGAGTTACGCCGATTTTCGCGCCGATCTTAAATGGCCGCAATATCGCGGCTTTTGCGACCGATTCTATTTCGCGATCCCCGCATCGCTCGATCCTGAATCATTTCCGCAGGACGCCGGGCTGATTGTCGCCGACGCGCATGGCGCGCTGCTCATGCGCGAATCGCCGGCGTTGCCGCTCGCGCCGGCGCGGCGACGCGCGCTGCTGTTACGCTTTGCGACGATCGCGGCGAACCGCTATTGCATGCTCGCCTTCGGCGACCGGCTGGCGGATTGACGCCTAGAGCGTTTCCCGTTTTAGCTGAATCGAGTGGGATTCCCATTTGGTTTGGATTGTGATTCAAGATGCTGGCTGGGATGGAGGCCAGCATCTGATGGCTCGACCTCTTTCGAACGATCTTCGTGAG
>JBFXJV010000099.1:0-9704 GCA_050174515.1 Methylocystis sp. | reverse complement strand
CAACCACCTGTCAGTGGGACGCAGACCCTTGGCTCTTGAATACCCCGGGCGGCGTGATCGACTTGCGTACTGGAAACCGTCGTGCGCATCAGCCGGCTGATTTTCTGACAAAGATTACCGCCGTGGCGCCCAGTCGTGGCGGTTGCTCGCTGTTTCTTGCATTCCTCGAAAGGATCACCGGCGGAGATGGGGAGCTTAAAGCCTATCTTCGTCGCGTCGCGGGTTATTCGTTGACGGGCGACACGCGGGAACATGCTTTGTTTTTTGCCTTTGGGACTGGCGCAAACGGCAAGTCGGTTATGCTGTCGACAGTCTCAGGAGTTCTCAAAGACTACCACAGGTCCGCGCCAATTGAGACATTCACGGCATCAAATTCAGACCGGCATCCGACCGACCTCGCCGGCTTGCGCGGCGCGCGCCTTGTTACCGCCGTCGAAACAGAAGAAGGCCGCCGCTGGGCGGAATCCCGCATTAAGACACTGACCGGCGGCGATGTCGTCTCGGCCCGCTTCATGCGGCAGGATTTTTTTGACTACCGACCGCAATTCAAATTGCTAATCGCCGGAAATCACAAGCCGGGATTGAGGTCGGTAGATGAAGCAATTCGGCGGCGTTTCCACCTGATACCATTCGCAGTGACAATTCCGCCGGACGAACGCGACGGCGACCTCACCGAAAAGCTTAGAGCAGAGTGGCCCGGCATCCTGCAATGGATGATTTCCGGATGCCTTGAATGGCAGGACATCGGTTTAAAACAGCCGCTGGCTGTTGCCGAAGCGACCGCCCAATACCTCGAAGACGAAGACGCTGTTTCAGCCTGGATTGACGACCGGTGCGAACGCGATCCGAAGGCATGGGAACAGTCGTCGAGTTTGTTCGCTTCATGGGCCGCATGGGCCGACAAGGCCGGCGAGCACGTCGGGACAATCCGCCGTTTTTCTCAGAATCTCGAAAGTCGAGGATTTCACCCGCAAAGACGCATGAACGGACGCGGTTTCAGCGGGTTACGACTTAATCAAACGAGCCACTGGGATCAGCCATGACGCTTATGACGCCAAATCTGATTATCGGCGTCACGCGCGCGCGCGCGAACGGTGGATATGCAAGTCCCCGTCATAAGCGTCATGCGCGCCGATTTTCGCGCCGACGCCGCCCCGGCACCCGTCCAACACACATCACCGCGTCTACGCCGCGGACGCGCATTGGAGCGCCCTGCGACACCGCGCCGGAGGATTCCGGCAAATCGAGAGGAAAAACCTAGTGTTCGAATCAGCCGAAAAATATCTGGCGTTCAACGCCGCCGCTGTCATGGCGCTCAAGGCCGCGAAAACAGCGCTGGAAGATCTCGCGAGCCTGAGCAACTGGGGCGATGGCTTCCTGCAATTCCACGCCGAGAACCTTGAGCAGCTCATCGCCACTGTCCAGAAAATTCCGCCGCCGGGCATGGAGGATTTGGCGCTTCAGAAAGCTCTCGAAGGGCACGAGCTGCATTCCCTTGAGGAACTTTTCCAATGGATCGAAGCGGAAGGCGGGGGCGACCAGTCCGCTTGAAGCCAGCGCAAGCCGCAGCCGCGCCACCTTTCTCGGAGGCCACGATGACCGCCGCCGTCCTTTATGAGGCTACCATGCCGATGCGCAAACCGCGTCCTGGGCGGAAGCCGAAGGCGGCGCCGATCGTGCAGCCTGCCATACTCCGGAATAGCCGATGACGCTTGAAGCCGAAAAGTGGCTCTGTCTCGCAGCCTTCTATCGGTTGAAGATGGAGCTCGCCGAAGAGGAGGCCCAGCGCATCGAAGCGCGGGAGCGCGAAAACGCCGTTCTCGCGGCGCTGCATCTCTATCAAGGCAAGCCGACGGCGCGCGCGACAGGTCTCGCTAAGGATTATGCGTCCTACCTCGGAAGGCATTGGTCGCGTGATCGCGAGAATGGTCTCGCTGCGTCAGCGACTCAGCAACGCCGAGCGCTTTATCGTGTCGCTGTATCTCGTGACGGCGACGGCGCCTGCATGCGGACAATTTTCGACATCGCGAAGAAATGCAAGCCGACGATTTGAGCTTGCATAAAACTCCGTGCGAATCTTGCGATGAAGATGCATCGGAGCGATTCGACAATGGGTGTCCTTGAATTTCTGAAACCGAAGAAGGGACCGGCGGCGACACAGATTCCAGAAATGGAAGCTGCCCTCGACAAGTTGCGCGCCGAGCTGAAGCAGGTCGCAGCGATTGTCGAGGGCCACGGCCAACGTCGCGCCGACATGCTTCTGAGCGACGCCGCAGACGCCGACATTGCGAAACTCGACTCCGACGTAGCGCTTGCGCAGATTCGCCTCGAACGGCTTGAGCTGGCTGAACTCGAATTGCAGGACCGTATCGAGTCCGCGCGAGATGGCATGGATCGCTCCAAGCGCGCCGCCGCTCTTGAACGTTCCGCGGGCGAGATCGAAGCCAAGGTCGCGGCTCTCGACGCAGCGATTGGCGCGGTTGCTGCGGCCTATGCCGACCTTGTCAAAACCGTCCCCGGCGACAGCGGCGTCCTTCTCGACGCCGATCACATGACCCGCCCAGCTACGCCGGATGACATCGCCCGCGCGATCGTCGCCTCAGGGCTATTCACCGCCGCGCCGACCCTTTTCGAAATGGTCGCGCCACGTCATCGCACGGCGCGCCCGGCGTGCGTTGAACGAATCCTTGGCGTCTTCGTCGTGAACAAGCACGGCGTTCTTTCGCGGTTCAATCCGGGGCTGGTCGGCGAGGAGTGCACGATCCGGCCGACCGCCGAGGCCGCCGACGCGATCATCGTCTCCCCGTTGAGGGAGCAAGCCGCGCGTCTTCGCGACAGCGCGCCGCAGGCGGAGGCGGCCGAATGATGAACCATTTCGCAGCGAAACAAGCAGGGCGATCCGCCGGTCGCGCCAACGAAGTTCCGCCACCCGACTTTGCGAGCTGGTCCGCACGCGCGCAGGGTTTTTTCTGGGACGGATACCTCGTCGAGGGCCAGCGACTGCGTGACGGCGCAGCAAGCGCAGGCGGAATGAAAATCCCCTCGTCGTTTTCTTCCTTTCACGGCGAAGGGCGGGCGCGCGTTGCTGGCCGCGGCGCGCGCCCCTTAACAACGAGGGACTGATGATGCTGATGGAAATTGATGAAGCCGCCCGTCTCGGCGGCAGCCGCGGATTGATGCAAGAGGGCGAGCCGCAGGGCATTGAAAAATGGCCCGCAGCGGCGCAACTGGCGTTCGCCGAATCCTATTCGCGAGGGCGGCTATGTCGCCGCGTCGCAGAAGGCAAGACGACGCTCGCGTATGGCGAAGCGTCCATTCCCGTCGGCGCGACGCGGGAGCAGCTCGTCGCGCGCTTCAATGCCGACGAAGCGCTGCAGCGCGAATTCGCGACGGTGGCAGCTTTCATCGCATACGCGCAGGCGGAATCTGCCGGCAAGGTGAAGCGCATTGTCGGGCGCGTGGTCTCGCGTTGATTGCGCAGTTATCGCGCAATAGGCCGGCCGCGGCTGTCTTCCTTCTCGACGCGGCCGGCCACCACCATGAGGAAGATGATGGCCGATATTGACGCACTTGACCGCGCCAGACTTCGCGACGTCGCACGCCTCCAGGGCCGCCATCGCGAGTGCGCTCTTTCGGCGGACGATCGGTCTGGCCTTGTCGAGACTGTGAGTGTCCTCCTGCTCCGTCACGGCGGCAGTCCCGAACGGGCGCAGGAAGTTGTCGAGTATCTGTTGGCCCATGCCGACGCAGCGGAAACGATCATGACGCCGACGATCGAAGCGCTGATTGCTGCGGCTCACGCCCGCCCGCAGACGCACGAGGCGACGCGCGCGGTCGGGGGACAGCGGCGATGATGGGCGTCACACAGATATCGGCGCGGGTCCTTCCAAGAGCCGAGCGGAGGGCGGGCCGCAGAACCCCGATATTTCGCTCTGTGCAATTTTTCGTCAACTCTAAACAACATCAAATGAGGCCGCGACCGTGACCACAATTACTAAGGCTGCACTCGCTGCCGAGTTGGGAATAACTCGCGGCAGAGTTACACAATACGCAAATCGAGGAATGCCGATACGATCGGACGGAAAACTCGACCGCGAGAAATGCTTGGAGTGGATCAGGCGGAATGTAGACGCGACGACGAGTTCGCGCGGGTTGTTTGCAGCCGAGCGCACGACGCGCGGCGACGACGATGACAACCCCGTCGTTATGGCGATGAACGCAGCCGTCGGCATCATGTTCGCCACGATCCCCGGAATCGCCGCTGCCGCGGCGCGACAGGCCGGCGCCAGTGACGAGCAGGTCGAAAGGATATGGTCAATCGCTCACGAACTCGCGATGCGGCAGGGCAATCTAATCTCGTCTGAAGTTCTCAGAATCGAGCCGCGCGGCGATTATTGGCCCGACATTGAACTGTGCCGCAAATTCAAGGTGGAGGCCTGACGATGGGTGCACGGACAATCGAGACAAAAGCCGTTATTTCGGCTCAGGACAAAACCGGCGCGACATTCGCCGCCGTCGCGCAGAAATTAAGGAATATCGAAAACACGGCGAGCGCTGCGTCGCGCCGCATGGACGGAATAACGAGTCGCATGTCGGCAGTCGGCCGCCAGGCGGCTTTCCACCAAGATATCGCCCGGCGCATGGCCCGGGCTGATCGGGTCATCGCTGGGCCGGGATTCGGCTCTCGCATGAGCGTTAGCGCTTCCGCCGGCTTCAAATCGGCGATGGCACCGGCTGCGGGGGCGGGGGCCGGCGCTGCTCTTGCGCCGCCCGTCTTGCATCGGATCGTCGACGCGGCGACGAGACGCGCGAGCGAGCGCATGTCGCAGTCTCTCGCGGGACTCACCGAAGAGGAACAGCGCAAGATTCGCCAAGGCGGCAGAGATATCACGCTCGGCCACCCGTCACTTTCACAGACGGTCGCCGAGGGGCTGATTCGCGATGCGCGCACCTATGTCGGATCGGTCGAGGACGCCATCAAGATCCGCGAACCGCTTGCGCAATTGTCCGTCATTCTGAGCAAGGCCGGCGGCTCTGCCGAAGATTTAAATGCACAGCTCGGCGAGATTGTTCGATCGGCGGATCAGATTGGCGCGACGGCGAGTGCTAAGAAATTCGCGGAATTCGCCGACGACTTCGCCAAGATGCAGAACGCCTTTCCGGGCGTCGTCTCAGGCTCGCAATATCGTGAATTCATCCAGGGCACGCGCGGCGCAGCGTCCGGGTGGTCTCAGCAATTCCGTACAGGCGTATTGCCGTCACTGTTGCAGACGGTCGGCAGCGAAGGCGGCGTCGCTTTGCAATCGCTGCATACCGCCATCGTCGGCGGGCAAATGGACAAGAAGGCCAAAGCCGAACTGGCGCGCATCGGGCTTCTTGATAAGGCGGGACGTGTTGTCGGACGCCAAGTCGCGCAAAAAGACCCGTTTGAATGGGCGCAGCGGTTCCTGCGGCCGGCTATGGAAAAGCGCGGAATCAAGACCAAAGAGGCGCAGAGCGAGCTTATTGATAGACTCTTCAGCGACAGGACAGCACGCCAGGCCGGCAAGATGCTGACTCTTGCCGATAGCGCCAAAGCTATCGAGCGCGACCGCGCTGCCGTCGCCAAGGCGATGGGGCTTGCTGGCGCCGCCGCAGTCGAGCTGAGGGACCTCACCACGGCGACGAACGCGCTCAAGAGCCAATTCGACAATCTCGGCGCGGTGCTTGGGGGGCGGATCAATCCTGGCCTGACTGATCTTTCGAATATCGTGGCAAAGCGAGTCGGCTCATTCGCCGCCGGCATTGTGGACGATCGTAAAGCGCAGGAGCGGATTTTGATCGGCGGCGGGCTGGGGCTGACGGCGCTCGGCGGGCTCGGCCTATCAGGCGTCTCCGGCCTGTTTAGCGGCGCAGGTTTTGTTGGCGGCATGGGCGCGGGGATCGCGTCATTGCCCGCGACGACGCCCGTTTTCGCCGCGGGCGCGATCGGCGCCGGCGCATATAAGGGCTATGAGGCGTTCAAGTCCGTCAAAGACGTCGACAAGCTGCCGCCGCAGAACTGGCTTGAAGAAAAGGCGGCGGCATTCGATCGCTGGGCAGGCATCGCGCCCAAGCAGAAATCGTGGGCGGAAGTCGCCGCCGGGCTGCGCCAGATGGGCGCGAATGGCCAGATCAAAGCCGAGGCGGAATTAAAGGGCAAGGCCGACGTGACCGTGAAAGTCGAAGTGAAAACTGACAAAGATTCCGTCGTCAAAGAAGTGACGCAGCAGATTCAAGCGTCCGGCAACATGCGCAGCGATGTCGGCACCACGATGCCAATGGGCGAATAATGTCGGCGGAATTGACGACTTTCACGCCCGAGGAAGAGTCGGCGATTTGTCACGCGCAAACATTCAAAATTCTCACAACGGCGGTCTCCGAATGGGGGCAGATATGGCGAGAGAATACCCCCGTCGCCATCTGCGCCGGCATCGACGCGCTCGCTCAGGCGCTCATTGTTTATGTCGGTGAAGAAGCGGCGGTAGAATTCCTTGACGAGTTGTCGAGCGCTTTGCGCCGGAAGAATGATAGCCCTCCCATTTGAGAGGATCGTCCCGGCGCGCGGGGGCAAGATGCGTCATATCTTCGACCGACCAGACATCGAACCGGTCCGCCCGCGCGCCTGGGGGCCAGAGTGCACGGGCTGCGCTCCAGAAGCCCTGACCACTCGCGAGGATCAGCGGCAGACCTTCGGCAATAAAGGCAAGCCGCCCCTCATGCCCTTTTTGCGAAAGCGCTCGCTTTGCGCCTTTCAAACCTATGTCCGGTGCTTTCCCCATGTCGCAGTTCGCATCCTCACTTGCCGCATCCGTGCTTGATGAGCCTGCTGGCGCTTCCATTCAATTAGGGGCTGCCACTCTCTCGAAAACGGTGGTTTTTGAGAGAAAAGTCTGTGGACTAATGGGGTGCAGAAACCTTTTCGGGGAACTCCTTCTCAAGCATAAAGAAGATTTCGTCCGTGAAGTAGTTCTCTTGATCGTGTGCGCGAGGCGAAACGACATCAAGGTAGTTGGCCTTTTTGTTCATCGGAAGTGAGTCCGCCGAGATCATCGCTCGCAAATGTGCAACTTCCATTTGCCGCCTCATGATGACCAGGTCAAATCCCGCTTCGCACGCTTGCCGCTTCTCCTTCGTCGGTTGAACCGGGCAGCGACCCTTCTTATAGGATTCGGTCAGCTCGGTGACCGCAGCCTCCTTTTTCTGAATGAGTGCTTCCCAGTCCTTGATTTGCTGCACCGTCACTGCCCAGGCAGAAACGGAAGCAGACAGAAGCGCCGCTGCCGCAGCGCACATCAGTCTCGAATGCATGTCTTTCTCTCTAAATTCAGTCTCCGCAGACGATACCTCCTCATCTTTCAGAATGCTCGTCTTTTGGGAACGGTTAAAGACGATGCTGCCCGCTGCCGCAAAAGATACGGCCCCTACGCCGGAACGCCTGCGCATGTGTTAGCGTCGCCCGGTAGCGTTTCTGACGGGGGAGGGGGAGATGGCGATATTCGGATTCGGCAAAAAGTCCGATAAAGCGCGTCTGCGAAAAATAGATGACGTTCAAGCGCCGAACGCCGCGCCCTACGACGATCTGCAGGACATCGCCGGCACAAAAAGCCCCGCGCTGGGCGGGGCAGTCGTCGGGGGAGAAGGCGCAGAGCTTACGCCCGCTGCATGTAAAACGGAAACGCCACGCGCGCTTATGCACAAAAAACCCGGCCATTGATGACCGGGCGAAGTCGCAGGACGCTGGATTTCGCCGGGTCTCTGTGCCAGCCGGCGCAGCGAGCCAAATAGGTGTCCTGTGGATAACGGCAAGCCCGAGCTGAAACAAAAAACGCCACCGCCCTACGCCCAGCCACTACGCATCCGCAGGGCCGCCGAGTCGTTCGTCGTGGAAGATGCGCATGGCAAGGCGCTCGCCTATGTCTATTTCGAAGACGAGCCCTCAGGGCGCAAACTCGTCAATCGGTTATCGGGCGCCGATGCCAAGGCAGCCGCGCTGACGGCCGAGGCAGTGGGAGCGCGTAGTCGCAGACGACGACGATCCGAACTTTATTGGGGCGACCTCAAAGACAGAAGCAGCGAAGGAAGTCCGCTTCGCGCCGCCAATAGCGGACTTTCATCTGGGGGTGAGAAGAGCCTCCGGAGGCCTAGCGCCATCGATAGCTCGATCTTCATTTTGCATGCCGGATAGCTGGCGGAGCCCAGCGGCCATCAAGCGCCTGCGGCTTCGGAGCATAGAGGCGCATCGTGATGTTTTCGTCTCCGCTCGCAGGGGAAGGAAGCCAATTGGACTCCCTTTCAACTCCCGGATTCGTGTTCTGGATGTACAGATCAAGCGAGCCGTCAGCGTTATATTTCAGCGGATCGCGGTCGCCGATAGCGAAGCGGTTCAGCGGATTGGCGACTGGAAAGCCCTTGCCGTCATAAAGTGTGATCGACCAGAAAGCGTCGACAGGCGGTAGCTCGGCTTTCGTGAAATGTAGAAGGTATTTCTCCTCGCCATTGAGCGCCTTGCCTTCGCTGTCGGCGAGATTGAGCGGGTAGATCGCGTCCTCGGGCTGGTTCGCTCCAAGTCCAACCTGCGCGACGATAGCGCGTTTCAAATAGTAGTTTCCATAGACGCCCATCGTATCGGTGTTCATCTGCCACCCGTTCACGACGCGCGCCAGCGTCGGCGTCTTTTCCTTCATCAGTGAACGCCCATCTTTGCTCGCCTTCTCAAGCGCGCGCTTCACGACAGGATCGGCCGAGTCGAAATTAAAGCTTTTCCCAGGTTCGATGCCGATGCGCTTTAGTCGCGCGATTTGCGACCAGTCCGTCACATGAGGCGCGTTGGCTTTCATCAGCTCAGCGGCATAGGAGAAATATTTGCCTGCCGGCATGGCGTCGACCTGCTCGACCGGCGGCGTGTTCGTGTCGACGTTTGGGTCGATCTTCGCCGCCACAGACTTCGGTGGTTTGCGCCAACGCGAAAGGGGAGTGAGCCTATAGCCGTCCTGAACGCCGTGGACGGCGTCATAATCTTTGGGTCCATTCGTCTGAGTGCGCCCGATGATCCAGACATAGGGCGTAGGCGCGTCGACTCTCTCCACGCCGGCAGGGAGTCGCCCTTTCCAATTCTGCGGGACAATGGCGAAATTGCCGGCGCTTGTGCCGCTGGTGCGTTTGCCCGGTACGGCGAAGACGTCAGTCCACATGTCGAGCAACGGCAGCAGGTAGTAGCGCCCCTTCGTATCGGGCGTCGAAAGGATTATCGGCTCCTTGGTCAAATCGAGCCAGGCGATGGAGTAGAGCGTATCGAAATTGGGCCGCACGACATCCCGAAATTCCGCTGGGGGATATGTCCGCAGATGATGAAATTCGTTCATCGGTCCTGCGCCCGGCTTCTTTCCCGCCTCGAAGTTGGTCGCGACCCGTCGAGTCACGTCCATGCTGATCAGCGGATAGAAGTAGAGATAGGCCTCCTTGCCGATCTCATAGGCTTCCTGTTCGGCAATAGGGTCGGAGGCAAGTGCAACTTGTTGAAACGCGATCGATCCCAGCCCCAGAGCCACTATGGCGACAATCTGATTTCCAAAATGCAGACGCACCGGCTACCTCCATCTTTCTTATGGACGGGAGAGAGTGCAACCAGACCTCGGTCGCGTCACAGCAATAGCCGATTTCTTGCTGGGAAGGGAAATAATGGC
>JBFXJV010000098.1:0-9801 GCA_050174515.1 Methylocystis sp. | reverse complement strand
ACGCGTTCTCGACGCGCTCGGCGCCAATCCGATTTTCACGATATTGCAGACGCCGCTCGTGCCACGCATCGAACTGCGCATGAACGAAGCAGTTGAGACAAGCGGCGCCGGTCTCGATCTGGGGCTCGCGATCCGCGCCTTTCCAGTGCCGGGCAAGATCGCGCTCTATCTCGAAAACGCGAATGCGCCGAACTTCGGAACAAGCGCGGGCGACACGCTCGGCTTGGAGATCATCGAAGCCGCGACCGGCGATTCATTCTTTTACATCCCGGGCTGCGCAAAGGTGGACGACGCCCTCGCCGATCGGCTTCGCGGCGCAAAGCTTATTTTCTTCGACGGCACGCTGTTTCAGGAAAATGAGATGATCGAACAGGGCCTGCTCGGCAAGACCGGCTCGCGAATGGGCCATATCAATGTCAGCGGCGACGACGGCTCCATCGCCGCTTTCGCGCCGCTCGACGTGAAGCGCAAGATCTACGTGCACATCAACAATTCGAATCCGCTTCTCAACGAATTCTCGAATGAATATGCGATCGCGCAGGAGGCCGGTTGGGAAATCGCTGAGGACGGCATGGAGGTCAAGCTGTGAACGAGATCGTCGCCATCGATTGGCGTGAGGCCGCGCCGCTCCCCCGCGAGGAATTCGAAGCCGCGATCCGCGCCGTCGGCGCCGAGCGCTATCACGACAAGCACGAATTTCATAAGCTGCTGCATGGCGGCAAGCTCAACAAGGAACAGGTCGCCGCCTGGGCGCTCAACCGCTATTGCTACCAGGAGGCGGTGCCGCGCAAGGACGCCGCCTTCATGAGCCGCGTCCACGACCGTGACCTGCGCCGCGAATGGATACATCGCATCCATGATCACGACGGTCTCGGCGAGGAAGGCGGCGGCATCGAACGCTGGCTGGCGCTCACCGACGCGCTCGGCTTTTCGCGCGATTACGTAACCTCTCGCCGCGGCGCCCTGCCTGCGACCAAATTCGCCGTCGAAGCCTATGTGCGCTTCGTCGTCGAGCAGCCGCTCACGGTCGCAGTCGCGTCTTCGCTCACCGAACTCTTCGCGCCGTCGATACATCGCGAACGCATCGCCGGGATGCTCGAAAATTACGATTTCGTCGATGACCAGGTGATGGCCTATTTCAAGCGCCGGCTAAGCCAGGCGCCGCGCGACTCCGAATTCGCGCTCTGCTTCGTGCTCGATAATGCGAAGACTCGCGCCGAGCAGGAGGCCTGCGTCGGCGCGGTGCGGTTCAAATGCGACGTCTTGTGGGCGCAGCTCGACGCCTTACATCACGCCTATGTCACGCCGGGACTGATCCCGCCCGGCGCATGGCGGCCAGGAGAAGCGAATGTCTGAAGCGCACGCCGCGCGGTTCGTGATCGGCCCCGACTCGCGTCCGGCCTTCACGCGCTACGCGCGGCTGCACGAAGACCGCGCGCGTTCGCGCACAGTCATTCTCGCGCCAGAACGGGCCTATGAACTCGATCAGATCGGGCTCATCGTTCTGCGCGCCATCGACGGCGCAACGCGCGTCGCCGATCTTTGCGCGCGGCTTGCCGAGCAATATGCGGCGCCGCTCGAAATCATCGTGCGAGACGTCACGTCGCTGCTGCAAGGGCTCGCCGACAAGCGGCTGCTGCGCGCCGGGACGGATGAATTTGCGGCGTCGGCGCCTTCCGCCTTCGCCTCGTCGATCGCGCCATTTGCCGGCGGACCTGCGGGGCTCCTCGCCGAACTCACCCATCGCTGTCCGCTGCAATGTCCCTATTGCTCCAATCCGCTGGAGCTTGAGCGCTCGAATGCGGAACTCACCGCCGAAGAATGGGGCGAGATCTTCCGTCAGTCGGCGTCGATCGGCGCTTTGCAGCTGCATCTTTCCGGCGGCGAACCCACCGCTCGACGCGATCTTGAAGAGATACTCGCGCATGCCGTCGACGCGGGGCTCTACACCAATCTCGTCACCTCCGCCGTGCTTCTGACCAGAGAGCGATTGCAGCGTCTCGCCGAGATCGGCCTCGATCATGTGCAAGTGTCGATACAGGATGTCGTTCCCGAGAGCGCCGACCGCATCTCCGGCTTTCAAGGCGGCGTCGCCAAGAAGCGCGACGTAGCGCGATGGACGCGCGAATTCGGCATGGGACTGACGATCAATGCGCCGATGCATCGGCAGAACATCATGCATCTGCCGCAGATCATCGATTTCGCCGTCGAGGTCGACGCGCAGCGCATCGAGATCGCGCATATTCAATATTACGCCTGGGCGCAGGCGAACCGCGCCGCGCTCATTCCGACGCGCGACGCCTTTATGGAAACGGTGGGAATTGTTGATGAGGCGAAGAAGCGTCTCGCCGGCGTGCTGAATTTCGATTTCGTCATCCACGACCATTACGCGACACGACCGAAGGCCTGCACAGGCGGCTGGGGCCGATCGATCATGGCGGTGACGCCGTCAGGCAAGGCTCTGCCCTGCCACGCCGCGCAGACCTTGCCGGGATTGACCTTCGACGACGTTCGCGAGAAACCGCTTGCCGAGATCTGGCGAAACGGGTCGGCCTTCAACGCATTCCGCGGCGTGGAATGGATGAAGGAGCCTTGCCGGTCTTGCGATCGCCGCGAAATTGATTTCGGCGGTTGCCGCTGTCAGGCTTTCGCAATCGCCGGAGACGCGGCGGCGACGGATCCCGCCTGCCATCTCTCGCCGCACCATTCGCGCTTCGCCGCTTACGCCGAAGTCGAATCTCAGGCGCCCGCGCCGGACTTCATCTACCGCCGCTACGGCGGCGCCCCCGCGTCAACGGCGCGCGCCAAGGAGCCGGCGTAACGTCGGAGCAGGCATCAACACAATGCCTCCGCGACAGCCTGCGTCCGCAAATCTGGTTCCTTGCTTGATATAATGCCCGGCTGATCCGTTAGCTTGGGCCGTGTCATTCCCGGCAGGCCGAAGGCCTGACCGGGAATCCAGATTCAAACCAAGAATGCTGATCTTGCGCTGGATTCCCGATCACGCGCGCTGCGCGCGTCGGGAATGACAGCCAAACGATTCAGCCGGCTTCCGTATGAGATAAGGCGTCGCTGCGGCACGGCGGCCACAGCCAGCAAAAAATTCAAATCCAGTAACAAACGAGCAACTTCCGGGAGGCATATTAAGCCCTGTCTCGCGGAGTTAAGAATTTGTTTCGCATAAATCGCGTAACGGAGCTTGTCGCATGAAGTCGCGGGATACGCTTGTCCGTCTGAAGCGGTTTCAGACCGAGGAAAAACGCCGGCGCGTCATCCAGCTCAACGGGATGATCGCCGAATTCACGCGCATGGCGAACGAGCTAGGGCGCGAAATCGGCCAGGAAGAGCGGCGCGCCAACATCAGCGACCTCAACCATTTCGCCTATCCGACCTATGCGCGGGCGGCGCGCGCGCGGCGCGACAATATTCTCGCCTCGATCAACGAACTGCGCGGGCAGCTCGATGAGGCCGAAGCGCAGTATAAGGAAGCGAGCGAAGACCTCGCCAAGACTCAAAACCAGGACGCGAGGGACCGAGGCGCCGAACGCATGATCGATGTCGTCGCCGATCGGCGCCACGTCGAAAGGTCCGAAGCGTTTCGTCGCGCCTAGCTCCCGAAAAGCCGCCAGCGCAGCCTGCCGCGCGGCGGGCGCGCCCAAACGCCCAAATTTCTTCGACGAATGGCGTTGACCGTTTCGCCTCTGGCGAGAGACGCTGCGATTGACGCTACGTCAAAGTCGAACCGTCGAAGAATAAGCGCCGGGCCGGAACCGCCCGACTCGATGAACGCGAGTTCAAAACGCGCCAGATCGACAATCCAAGCCGGCGCCAATATGCGCTGGGCGAGACTGCTTTCTAGAAGCGCGACGAGCGCCGCCGCGTCTGTACGGCGCTTTCCGCCGCTCTCGCGCCCGCGTATCGCCTCGCGCACAAGCGCATCGAACCCATCGCCCAATGCGCGCGCGGTGAGCGGCAGCGCCTTGCGCACATAAAGCGCGCGCTTGCCGATCAGGCTTTGCGCAAATGCCTCGGTTTCGCGCCGATCGAGCGAAGCGAGGCATTGCGCTTGATCGGCGCTTAGACCGAAGCGGGACGCGACGCCGACCGGCGTCTCAAAGAATTCGCGGCGCAGCTCATCATCGGTGAAGAGGCGCGCCAGCAGCGCCTGAGTCTCAGCTAGCGCCATCGGCCATTTTCCACGAGCGTCGCGCGCGCCCGCGCCAGTTCATCGATGAGGTCGGAGAACGGCGGAATTTTTTCGTCGCGCTCCAGAACGACGCCCTTGACCGGCGCGCGCGCGACAACTCGATCATAGAGCGTCCAAACCGCATCGTTCGTCGCGGCGTCATGGCTGTCGATCAGCACGCCGTTGCGCGCGCGGCCGCCGGCATAGTGAATTTGCACGACCCTGCCCCACGGCCAGCGCTCGAACTGCGCTTCGAGATCGGCGCCGAAATTCATTGCATTCACATGAATGTTGGCGACATCGCACAGCCAGCCGCATCCTGTCGCATCAAGTATGCGCGACAAAAATTCGGCTTCCTCCATTTCCGCGCCCGGAACCCGAACGACGCTGGTAATGTTTTCCAGGATCAACGGCGTTTTTATGCGCCTTCGTACGACTTCGACATTGCGCGCGACGGCGTCGATCGCTTCCTGCGTATAGGGCAGCGACGCAAGTTGGCCGATGCTGACGCGGCCGGCGCGCGTGAAGCACAGATGCTCGCTCCACCAGGGCGGATCGATGCGTTCGATCAGCGCCGCGACTTTGTCGAGATAACGCGGGTCGAGACCCTCGGCGCTGCCAATCGAGAGATCGAGCCCATGCGCGACGAGCGGGAAGTGCGACTTTAGAAGGTCGAGTTCGTCAAGCTTTTCACGCGACGCGTCGAGATAGTGATCGGCGATGATCTCGAGAAAATCGACCGCATCTCGATGCGCGAATAGATCGGCGCGAAACTGCGGGCGATAGCCGAGGCCGGAGCCGAGCGTCCGCTGCGAAAAAGCAGAAGCCGGCGCGTCAATCGCCGCCGCCACAGTCGCTCGCTCCGCCGTCGCCGCAACTGCCGCCGCAGCTCGATCCGCAACTGCTGCCGCCGCTCCCCGAGCCGCGTTTGAAGGATTCCGCGAATATCGCCTCGGTCGTGCCTTTCAGAACCGAAAAGCCGTAAAGGCCGATGAGAAACAGCGAGGCGCCTTGAAAGGCGCGCGCTTCCGGCCCCGGCGAGCCGATATGGGCCAGCGCCGTCTTGAGACGATCGGCGTAGGCGAGCCGCATCGCGTCGAGATAGGCGTGGCCGCGGCGGCTGGCGTGGACGCGCGTCAACACATAGGCGATCGCGAACAGCGCCGCGATAGAGGCGGCCGCGAGAAAGACCAGATAGGCGACGTTCCCCGAACCCTTCGTCCATTCGACATAGATTTTCGCCAGCGCCAGACTGACGATAATCAGGGTTCCGGCAATCTGCGCGCGGCGGCGCCAAACCTTTACCGACTCGGGCTTGATCAGCTCTTCCGCTGCAAGTTTGGCGCGGATCGGCGCGAGTTGCTCCAACAGCAGCCGCCGTAAACTGCGATTTTCGAACAGCTCGTGCGCTTTCGGCTTCGCCTGCACGGCGTCAAGCAAAACCGCCTCCATCGCGGAGACTTCGCCCGGCTGCGCCTGGCGTTCCGTGGGGATCACGTGATCCTTTGGGGCGAGCGTGACAAAGCCGCGCTGCGCAAGATCATAGATCAGCGTTCGAATGATCTGATTGACGCCGCCCTGCAGGAAGGCGACCTCCATTGCGTCAGGGCTTTGCGGCACCGGCGGCGGCGGGCGGCGATCGGTGCGATCCGCAAAGCGGATGCACAGATAAACGGCCGCCAGCACGAAGATGACGACGAGCCCGAAGACATTGAGAAATTCCGGGCCGGGAAGATTGAGAAGGGGAAGATTCTGCACGCCGCCGCCTCAATGCATAACCGCGTCGCGCGCAAGGCGTCGCGCCTGCAGCGTCGCCACCGCCAGCACCGCCATGCCGATCGCCTGATGCGCGAGCGCCAGCGCGAGATGCGGCGCGCCGGCGAAGGGCGGCTCGACCAACACCAAAGTCGCGATGCCGAGCGCGATCTGCATGAGCACATGGCCGAACAGGATTCCGGCGCCGCGCCGCGCGCGCCCTTCCGCATTCATCCAGGCGTCGATGAGATGACCGAGCGCCAAAGCGAAAATCAGATAGGCGATCATGCGGTGGACGAATTGGACGGTGACCGGATTATCGACGAGATTCGTCCAGACCGGCTCCAATCGCCACAACACGTCGGCCGGCGGGATGAATGCGCCGCCCATGAGCGGCCAGGTGTTGTCGATGAGCCCTGCCCGCAGCCCGGCGACCAGTCCGCCGACGAAAATCTGCAGAAAAACCACAAAGAGAATCGTCAGCGCGACCGCCTTCAACCGTCCGGCGCCCTCATGCACGAACGAGACGGCGCGCGGGCCCAGCCCGCCGGCCACCCATAGGCATGCGGAAAAGATCAGCGCCGCGATCAGCAAGTGAATCGCGAGGCGCTCCTGCGCCACCTCGATTCGATTGACGAGACCCGACGCCACCATCCACCAGCCGACGCCGCCCTGGAGCGCGCCGAGCGCGAGAATGCCCAAGAGCTTCGGCTTCACCGAGCCCGGCAATCGGCCCCTGGCCCAAAACCAGATCAGCGGAACGGCGAAAACCACGCCGATCAGGCGCCCGAGAAGGCGGTGCGCCCATTCCCACGCGTAGATATATTTGAACCCGGCGAGGTCCATGTCCGGGAACAGTTCCTTATATTGCGGAATTTGCTTGTATTCCTCGAAGGCCTCCAGCCACTCCTGCTGCGACAGCGGCGGCAGCGCGCCAGTGACAGGCTTCCATTGCACGATCGAGAGGCCCGATTCTGTCAGCCGCGTCGCGCCGCCGACGACGACCATCAGAAAAACCAGCGCGGCGACGACCCACAGCCAGTTGCGCACCGCGATAGCGTTCGCCTCGGTGACATGGTGTTTGATCGACGGGACCGGATGGGGAAAGTGCAGCCAATCTTCCATGAGACGCCGAGGGTTGGGAGGTGATGACGGCGGCCAGTTAAGGGATGGGGCGGGCGCTTGTCCACACCTCGCGGCCGGCGCCCGCAAGGCGGCTCGATTTTGGGCTGAAAAGAGCGCTGTGACCGATGTATGAATAGGTTGACTTGAGTCGAGGAATCAGGTGGCCAGAACCGAAGAAGCGATGCGCACGATTGGCGAGGTCGCGGCGAGCCTCGACCTTCCCGCGCATGTGCTGCGCTTCTGGGAAACCCGCTTCAGGCAGATCAGCCCCCTAAAGCGCGCGGGCGGACGACGCTTCTATCGTCAGCGCGACATCGATCTCGTCATCGCGATTCGGCGTCTGCTCTACGATGAAGGCTATACGATCCGGGGCGTGCAACGCATCCTCAAGGAAAATGGGGTGGAAGCGGTCATCGCCGGCGCCGGGCGCCGGCAAGATGACCGGCTTGGGGAGCCGCCGATAAGCGCGCCGCCCCCGCCCTTCCCGACTGGCGCGAGAGACGAGCGCGGCGAGGCGTATGACCTGCCCGAGCATGCGCGTGATCAGGTTGAAGCCGGCGTCGAGGATGATGCGGCTGCAATCGCGGACATCCACCCGCCTCTCGCGCCGTTCGGGGGTCGCGCCGAGCCGCGCCGGCTTGCCGAGCACGAAGCGCGCCTCCTGCGCGAAGCGCTTGCAGAACTGGAAGAATGCAAGCGCCTGCTCAGGCTGACCAAACAATAGCCGGCGTTGCCAGCGCCGCGCCGCCTCACTATAACGGCGCCAGTCGGAGTGTAGCGCAGCCCGGTTAGCGCACTTGTCTGGGGGACAAGGGGTCGTGGGTTCGAATCCCGCCACTCCGACCATTCACAATGAAATTATAAAGCAATTACTGATAGTTACCACACTGTCATTTGCTCGCGTATTCCAATCGGCATTATATTTCGACGGCGCTTGCGTGTATTCTGTCCCTCTGAGGCGTCGGGTCGGCGTTTTGCCAAGATCCGCCGCCCACAATTACGATCTTCGCGTTGAAGGCGTCGCTGGGATGCAGGTCTGCGCGCTAGACTACGGATGCGCAACATCCGGGCAAGATCGCTTGCGCGCGCCAGGAGACGCCAGAGGAGATGTACGGTTCGACGTCCCGCCGCGTCCTTCGTCGAGAATCGAGGTCGAGATAGGAACAATTCAATCGGAATCCGTGTTTTAGAGTGTGGTCGCGTTCAAGAGTGCGACTCGCTGTCAGCGAAACAATCGTCCGGGAGGGTGTGCCCATGCGTAAGCAGTTCAAATCCGTCTTGGCTTGCACGTTGTGCGGGGCGATGGCGCTCTCGGCTATGCCGGCTGAGGTTCTGGCCGGACCGATGAGCGTGGCTCCACCCGGCGATATCGGCCTATCGTCTCCCGTCGACACAATACGCTACCGCGGTCACCGACATCGGCATTACGTGCGCTATTACCATCCGCGTCGGCATTACCGCCGGGGCTATGGTTATCGCTACGATCCAGCCGGGGCGATGTTCGCCGCTGCGGCGCTCGGAATAATGGGCGCGGGCATCGCCGCCGCGACGGCTCCCCGCTACTACGGCTGGGGCTATCCTTACGGCGGCTGGGGTTGGGGCGGCGGCTGGGGATGGGGCGGCGGCTGGGGCTATCCCGTCGGTTGGGGCTATCCTTATGGAGGCTGGTGGTGAAGCCGGCCATCAATTGAGATGGCGATCCGGCGATAGTTGGGCCGGCGGTCGCCGTTTGAAAGCAGAAGTTCCGCCGAGCGACGCTCTATCTATTCTGTCACCATTATCAGGCGATGCATGAAGGTGTTGTGAGCCATCTTTGGCGTCGCCTCCGGGGTGGACCTAATCGGCGTGACAAAGCCGATTTCGAACGCTGCGGTCGCCATCCCGACGGCCATTAAGCGCCTTCTCAGAGAGTCCCACGGCAGCGCGTGTGCCAACCGTGAGCCTATGGAGCCGCCACCCAAGTTCTGGAGGCATGAACACGCGTCAAGACAGGACGACTGCAATGAAACAGCTGAAACTGCAGACGGAAGAAGAGTTCCAGAAATTGATGCCGATCACCGGCGAAGTCGAGACTTTTTTCGGTAAGTTCGAACTGGATCACAGCTTTCCAACAAAGAAAACGGTTAACGACATCTATGACCTGATCGATCACCAGCGCGCCTCACAACTTTACCTCTGGAGCCTGCCGATCGTGGGAACGGCGCGGATCCGGGCCAGCCTTCACGCGGACGTTGAAGGATATGAAGACAACCGATTCGTCACGATCAGGCGATTCAATGAACGCCGCGGTTTCTTGACGGCTAATGAATCCACCATCTACTTCGTTTCGACGGCCGATACGAGCAAGTCTGCTGTCGTGCTGGATGTTCCGCCGGGGAAACTCGTGGGCATGGTCGTCGACAGTTGGCAAGAAAGCCCCGCCGACATTGGCTTGTTTAGCGAGCAAAGCGGCCAGGGCGGCAGACACGTGTTTATCGGTCCAAACACGCCCAGCGATACGATCCCTGAACCCAAAAGCAGCCTGGATGATTTTCACGTTCACCGCGCCAACACGAACCATATCCAGATTCTTGGGCGGATCATCGGCACGGAAGAGGAAGTCAGGGAAATCAGCGGCAAGTTCCTCCTGCGGTATGCCGGCGAAGAGCCGAACACAAAGCACATCGACATGCAGAACGCCTTTCTGCAGACCTATCAACCTCGGGGCCTCGCTTATTGGCGGCTGCTTCATAAAG